>NZ_JADQBD010000049.1:0-23587 GCF_017808115.1 Chryseobacterium sp. RR2-3-20
TTGTAAGTTAGCAGTATTGAAAAAGCATTCGCTACGTTTGGTCTTCCTTGAACTTTCAGTTCTTCGAAATCCCGCACTTCGCCAATACTTTTTCCGTTAGCCGTAATTTTGTAGAAAAACCGTCAAATAAAAAAGAGAGTGTTTTTAATAATTTTTATTCTTCTACTTTTAATAATAATTCCTTGTGTTTTATTTTTAATTTTTGTGAAAAAATTTAATGGATTGAAAGAAGTTTCAATTATTATAGTTTCATTACTTATTCTATTATTTGCTGGTTATTATTTTTTTCAAAGTTCTGATTTTGAAAATATTGAGCGAAAACTGACTGAATCTGACTTAAAACTATCTGACAATTTCAAAATCGTAAATGCAAATGACGAGCAAACTTTAGTTGATTATTATACTGATTATGAAATTCTGATTTCTGAGAAAGATAAGTTTAGGTTAATAAACGACATAAAGAATTCGAGAAAATTTAAAACCGTAAAATCTGAAGAATTTGATTCGTATTGGAATAATGAATATGAAAAAGAACTTGTGAATAATCAAACTATCCGAAATTTTAAAATTAATCAAACTTATGTTCGAACTATCACATTTCCAAACAGTAGTCGAAAATTAGAAACAGAAATTGACACAATAAACAATGTTTTAAGAATTACAGATTCTGCGGATTAAAAAACTACGGCTAACATTGTATTATTAAAAGTCTTATTATAACATATTGAATTTCAGTATATTTACTTACTATACCCAACACTAAGTACAACATAAGTACAACTTTTGAACAGGTAATTTCAACGTATAGAAAAGCAAGGATTTTGATTTTAAAAATCCTTGTTTTTTTGTTTAAATACGATTTTCCTTTATCCCCTGTTCTACTCTTCCGATTGCTGTTCTGACCTTTGCTTTTTATCCTTTACGGTGCGTTAGCACTCTATCGCACTGTATTACAATATGTTGTGTATTGCCTGTAAAATGAGATAGATAGAACTTTGTAAATGCTGCAGCACAGTATTTATTAACCTTTAAAATTTCAAAAAATGGCAAGACAAAAAGGACTTATGAAGTATATAGGCACCATCGGCGATGTAAGACACTTCAAAATAAAAGGTCAGGAAGGATTTTTCGCCGGAATGGTTGGCGGACCAACCGCAGAGCAGGTAAATAACGCTCCCGAATTTGAACGTACCCGTGAAAATATGAACGAGTTCGGTGGATGCGCAAGAGCGGGTAAATCGCTTCGTACCGCTTTATCTACTTTGATGTCTAAAATGGCGGATAGTCAGGTGACAGGTCGATTGACTTCTATAATGAAGAAAATCAATCTGGAAGACGGAACGGAAGCCAGAGGCTACCGAAAAATTGAAATCTCTACACAAAGAAATTACCTACTCGGTTTTGAGTTTGATAAAAAGCTTTCTATGAATGGTGTGTTTAATGCTCCCTACGATGTGACACAAACTGCCAATCGAGAAAGTGCAGATTTTATTATTGCACCATTCAATCCGGCTGACTTAATTTCTGCTCCTTCCGGAACAACGCATTTTAGATTGGTTAATGCTTTGGCGGTGGTTGCTGACTTCGTTTATAATGCCACTACCGGAACGTATGAACCTGATGACATTGTAAACAATGAATTGAGTGTTGTTCAATATTCGGCTTACATTCCTTTGAATGCTCCCTATGCAGGCTCTACTTTAACAGCAACACTTCACGGAGCACCCACTTTGGGAAACAATGTAACAGTGATACAATGCATCGGAATAGAATTCTTCCAGGAAGTCAATGGTAACTATTATGCTTTTTCTTCAGGCAATTGCTTAAGAATTGAAGATGCTTTTTAAGCTAACAAAATTCAAAGCCTTCTTCAAAAAAGAGGGCTTTTTTATTTAACCCTTAAAACAGGAATTCAATGAAAACAAAAATTCTAAGAGTTGCAGAAGGCAAACAAAGTACACTCAGCCAATTATACATCAATGATATTTTCCAATGCTATTTGTTGGAGGATAAAATCAGAAAGGTAAAAATCCAAAATCAAACCGCTATTCCTGCAGGTATTTATAGTTTAAGGCTCAACACCTGGGGCGGTAAAAATGCCGAATATCGGCAGAAGTTCCCCAAAATCCATAAAGGAATGATTGAGATAAACGGATTACCGAATTTCAGTTTTGTGTATATCCATATTGGGAACACTTATAGACAAACAGCAGGTTGTCCGTTGTGTGGTTTCGGGTTTGATGTAGCGGATGGAGATTATCAGATTGTACATAGCAAAGAAGCTTATGAAATGATTTATCCAAAACTTTTGGCTATTGCTGAAAGCAATGATAAAAGCATCAGCATCGAAAACAATTTCCAATTTTAAAAAGTCTCATACGGCTTTCAGCCACCTCCCCCAAATGGAGAAGAAAATAGGAACAAAATTTTATTTATGGAAAATACATTCACTTTAAACGTTGTTTTTGGTTCTGTGATGAGTATGCTGTTGACCATTGTTGCTTATTTTATAAAGCAACTTCATTCCGATTTCAAGAAGATGGAAAAGGATTTAACGGAGGTCAAAACAATGGCTTTACTCATCAAAACAGAGTTTAAGAACAGTTATGCTCTACTCAATCAAAAAGTTGATTATCTGGAGCATCGTGTCAATATCATCGAACAAAACAATTTAAAACATTCAACCAATGAAAAATAACAGTTTAAATTTAATCGAAAGAGTTTCGGCTCCTACTCCGAAATGGTTTAAAATCATTCGGACCATTGGTATTACATTGACCGCTGTTGGCGGTGCCATCTTAGCCGCTCCGGTGGCTATTCCCGCCACTATTGTAACCGTAGCCGGTTACGTGATGTTGGGCGGAACCATTGCAACAGCCATAGCACAAACGGCGATGCAGACCGATGACGATAAAGAAAAGGAAGTTACAGAAACTAATTCCATTTCTGATAACCCATAATTTGCAATTGGTTTAACCTCATCTGTATTACTACATCCTGTCCATTGGGCAGGATTTTTTATTGCTTACACCTCATTGCATCAAATTTATAGAACGGTGCATTTATATGGGCTTTATATGGCTGAAAAAGTGCCAATATCGGTTAAGCAGTGGGATTGTTTCATACAAAAAAAGGTAGTTTTTTGAACTACCTTTTCAAATGCCTTGCAATGTAGATGCGTTTGAGTTCTGAAATCAAAAGTAACTGTTCGTACATTGCTCTCTCCTTTTGTTCTAAAGCTTTAAAATGTTGAACATCTTTCTTAAATTCTTTGTCTTTGGTTTTCAAATGTTCGATTTGTTCAAAAACAAAGCTTTTAAAATCTCTGATGCGGATAAACGGAATGACCGAACCGACTAAAAACGATTGAAAAGCTTTTGCTTTCCATAATCCAAACAATAAACTGCGATAATGGTCTAATTCTGCTGTATTACGGCAGGAAATAACGAAGCAATTGGGGCAAGGCAGGTCTAAAGGTTTCCCGCTGTTTAAACCTTTGGAAAGCGCGTAAAATTCAAATTCTGATTTTTGATTTTTCGGATTGTAAGTGTAAATTTTGGGCTGTCGCATAATTTTGGATTTAAAATTTTGCTTCGCCTGGTTATTTTGAAAAGAAGAAAGAAAAAAAGGGAAAAAAAAGAAAAAAGAAAGCCTTTTGAAAGGTGGCGTGGCTAAAAAAGCAAAAGGAAACGGAATAAGTCCCGAAGGGTGGAAAAGGAAAATTTATATTTTTTGAAAAATAAATTTTCCTTTTTCCATTATGCCGTAGTCTTTTGCTTTTTTTCGAGCGAGGGCATCAGGAAGCCACCTATCTTTGCTGTCTTTTTTTTATTGATTGACCGGCTACGGATAAACAAATCTTCTTTTATATGATGGAAAAAGTTCAGTTATTCATCACTTTAATTTCAGTAAAAATTCACTTCAGAATAGTGCAATGGAAAATGAAAATCTGCTTTTGTGTGCTGGGAATGGGGCAAAAAATCTGCAGGGATAAAAAGGCATACCAAAATAAGAAGCGGAGGGAAAAAGCAAGGGTATGCGGAACGCAATACGCTTGCTGTGCGGTGCTGAGGCGGGTGCAAATCAAGCGAAGTGCAATGCAATGAAACAACGCTGTTTGCACCTGCCACAAGCACATTGGCAAACTAATTCTAATGCCTTTTTTATCCCTGCTCCGCTGAAATGGGTGGTGGGGAGCGTGGAAAAAAGCGTGGGCAAGGCGTCGGAAAGAAAAAATACGGCTTCTGGTACCCGAAAAATATAAGCATTGGGATTGAGCGATGGGATATTTTTTCGGGGAGCGGACTATGGCATTGGCTATTTTACATAATGTTATTATAGGACATTTTTGCGTTGGCATAGCAGCCTATAAGCGTGGCGGAAATGTACTATAATGCCACATTATGTAATGTAGCTTCCGCCGATTTGAATACTGGCATAAACGGAACGGTGGTGGTGGTTGGAGTGCAGTGTCTTTTTGCTTTGTTTTTTTGGAGTTGATACAGCTCTTTGCCACCGCAGGAACGAGGATGGCAATGTGCTGTGGAGGATTGGCAAAAAACAACGCAAAAAGTATGACAGTTGCAAACGGCGGCAATGCCATAGAAGACAGCAAATGAAAACGGCTTTAAACAGGGATTGCTGTCTACAGCCGTATTTTTTCCTGGCGTGGGCAGAGCGTGGGGAATTAAAGGGCTTCACTTCATTAAAGTTCTTATTCATTTTTCTATTTTTGCAACAATAATATTTACATTTCAGAATATGAGTATTTCCATTTATATAGAGCCAATTACAAACGGAGAAGAATTGGTTAAAAAACTGTTGCAAGATGAATTTGGTATTAATGAAATTAATGCTGGAATACTTTTTGCAAATCTGGTAAAACCACATTTTGATAATTTCAAGGATAATACATTCATATTAGCCGAAACCAATTATGTAGACAAGGTATATCGAGATAGTTATTATCACTACTATTCCTCCAAATTACCTAAGTATAAAAGAGATGCTATAAGACTATCGTTTTTTGAAGAAGAAATTTCAGATACGGAGTTTTTTGATGGGGCACAACATAGTACTCTACAAGAAAAATATCGAGGTTTTATTGTTTTAAGACCTACCGACCCTTTTATTATAGGGAGAAGTATAATTTCCCCTCTATTATTGAGAACAAATAATATCCTTGCTTGTATGAGTAAATTTCATACAACAGTTAATGGAGTTAAATTTACCGTAAAAGGGTTTCCTCATTCCTCGCAAGACACTGAAACAATTAGCTGTGCAGAAACAAGCCTATGGGCAATTATGGAGTATTTTAGTAACAAGTATTCCGATTATCAACCTGTATTGCCTTCTAAAATCATTCGAACACTTAATCAGGTTTCATCTGAGAGGCAGATACCTTCTAAAGGGTTGAATATTGCTCAAATATCGTATGCTTTAAGGGAATTTGGGTTTGGTACAAGAATTTATAGTAAACAACAGTACACTACTGAATTTGAAGGCTTATTAAGTTGTTATATTGAAAGTGGCATACCAATCATCGTAGCTATTGAAGGGGGCAGCATAGGACACGCTCTATTGGCAATAGGACACGAAAAAATTCAGAATGACGAGATTGACAAAATTACTCCATTTATAACAGTAGCTGCAAAGAACATTGAAATATATGATTATGACACGATAAAGAAAAATTATATTTTTATAGATGATAACCAACCTGCCTATCAAAAAGCTTCTTTAGATGAACCTGCTATTCATTATAATAATCCTGAATGGGATAGTTGTAGAGTTACCTATTTTATTGCTCCACTATATCCTAAAATATATTTAGAAGCCTATGAAGCAAAAAACTATATAAGAAATTTTATTATAACAGGACCCGAACCATTGAATAATAATAGTCAGGTCTTGCTTAGATTTTATCTTGCATCAAGTCGTTCTTTTAAAGATGCGATAGCTAAGAATGATAGTTTTCAAGAAGATTTGAAAAGTATAATTATTGAAACACCTATGCCTAAATTTATATGGGTGGCAGAAGTAAGTTCAAGAGATTTAATAAAAGAGAAGAAAGCTAATGGTATTATTATTGTGGATGCTACTGAAGCAAATATTTATTTTAATAAACCTTTGATTTTGGCAGCATATCAAGACAAACTGATACTTTTTGATGAAATTAGTGGTAATTTAGAAAGCAATGTATTACCTTTGCAGGACTTTCGAATATTCGAACACAACCTTAATGATTTCGAGTTATGATAACAAAGATAAGTAGAACAGAAGCTATCAGAGCTAAAATGAAACAAGAGGGAAAAGTTACATCTCTTGATAAGGCACAACATATTGCTGCCATTACAACGATGAATAAACAACTTGAAACTGTAAGAAGAGAGTACCAAGTAAAAGACAGAAATTCTCAGATTACTGCTGCGACAGTAATTTTGACATCTTAGAAATTAATTTATTCAGTATATAGAAAAAGGGAGCTTAAAAGCTCCCTTTTTTTGTTTAAAAGAATTTTGTCCTTCAATTTCTTAATTGGGACAGAGCGTGGGTTGTGTAGATTTTTAGTAAATCACTCTACTATTACTTTAATATTCCGATTTTTAGAAATAATACACCAAACAGACCTATTTAAATAACGATTAGTGTAAAATAATTACAATTTTTGTATTTAATTTTACGATTTATTTGTTTTTATTTCCAAAATACAATATCTTTGTATCACAAAATGTAACTTACAATCGAAATATTATGTACACGGAAATACTAAGGATAATTGAAGGCGGGCTGAATAAAGACACTAAAAAGGTTTTAAATTATTCTAAAATGCTTGCTGAAAAGCTAGATGGTGATGGCGACCAAAAACTTGCTAAACTTATCCTAAAGACTATTGATAAAGGTCCGGCTACAACAGTTACAATGGATGAATTACTTACCACGCCTGTTGACCAAGAAAGCCGGTTAAGTATTGTTGATGTCGAAGTGCCATCTAAAGAGCGAAATTTAATTGTCTTGCCTCATCTTGTTGAGAATAAAATAGACGATTTTGTTAGTCTTGTAAAACATCAAAGCGAATTAATTAAAAATGGAATAGAAACTTCTAATACATTATTGTTATTCGGAAAGCCAGGAGTTGGAAAAACAAGTGTTGCAAGATATATCTCTGAAAGCACAGGGCTTCCCTTGGTAATAGCAAGATTTGATGCTATCGTATCTTCTCTTTTAGGAAATACAGCAAAGAATATTAGAAAGATATTCGAGTTTGCGGAAAATAAGCCTTGTATTCTTTTTCTTGATGAATTTGATGCGATTGCTAAAGCCAGAGATGACCAATATGAATTGGGAGAACTGAAAAGAGTTATTAATAGTTTGCTTCAAAATATTGATGTTTTTGCTAAAAACAATATACTTATCGCAGCGACTAATCATCCAGAAATTTTAGATAAAGCAATTTGGAGAAGATTTAATACAGTTATCGAAATAGGCTCTCCACAGGAAAATGAAATTGAAGAACTCATAAAGAATTTTGTTGATGATTTTAAAACAGACTTTATGAATGATGAAAAAAGGAAAGACAGATTGGTTAAACTTTTTGAAGGGAAAACACCATCAGATATTAAGGCTGTAATTAATAATGCAAAAGCACATACTATTATCCATAGTAGTCAAACCCTATCCTATGAAGATGTAATTATTGAATTGTATGAATTCAATAACAATGGAAATATTACTATTGAAAAGCTTGTTGAGTTCCTAAATGAGAATGGAGTACCGCAAGCAACTATTGCCGAGCGTATGAAAGTATCATTAAGACAAATAAGAAATTACTTAAACAAACAAGCATAAACTATGGAAAATAGAAATTTGCCAATTAAATTCTTTCAGAAAAGACAGAAAGATGAAATGGGAACCGAAGCTGGCGGCGGACAAACAATTCCTAAATGGGCTTCTCAAGGACAGATGAGAGAGAAGTCGGAATACATTAAGACAGTCTTGGCAGAAGTTTCAAATTCATTAGCCGAAAAAGTTAAGAAGAATAACTATATACCTTCAGTAGTAAAATTAAAGGTAAGTGGCGATGCTTTAGCTAAAACCTACAGAAAAGAAATTGGTAATCTTTTCAATGTTGGTAAGCTGAATATTATTGGCGTGAGCGGTGAAGATGAAGTATTAATTAAGATTGATAATGAAACTGACTTAAAAAATATTTTAAATCGTTTCTCTGATGCCAAATTAGCTTTTCCTAATTATACAACACTTGTAGGTATTTCAGCCATTAATAATATAGAAGAATTTAAACCGCAAATTGAAATTGAGGAAGAATACGAAGACCAAGTATATAAAGTAAAGCTTTTCAATTATGGCAATGCCGATTTGAACAATATCCTTATCAGAAGTTTTGAAAAATATTGTAGAGATAATGATATTGACTTTGAAAAAGCTGAATATTCAGACGAATTAAACATTTTCAGAATTAGCAAGGTAACTACTGATGATTTTGAAGAATTGCGTGACTTTGACGGCATC
The DNA here is from genome assembly GCF_017808115.1 of Chryseobacterium sp. RR2-3-20. Taxonomy (NCBI): domain Bacteria; kingdom Pseudomonadati; phylum Bacteroidota; class Flavobacteriia; order Flavobacteriales; family Weeksellaceae; genus Chryseobacterium; species Chryseobacterium sp. RR2-3-20. The sequence continues at coordinate 8,530 of NZ_JADQBD010000049.1, forward strand.
CAGCTAATTACAGAAATGCCTTCTTATAGTCTGACCTTGGATGAATTGACAGAGGAAAATGTTATTGAAATAAAACAACCAAAAGAAGGTGCTAATTATCCAGTAGTAGGAGTTCTTGATACAGGGATTTCAAGCATTCCGCACCTTACTCCGTGGCTACACAATAAAAGTTTTACCAAATATCACAAAGATTATATTAATAAAGGGCACGGCACTTTTGTAGCTGGTGTTTTGTTGTATGGCGATAATTTAGAGGGTAAAGACTACACTGGTTTTGAAGGATGCAAATTGTTTGAAGCCATTGTAATGCCTGATTTGACCAAGCAAAAAATATTTGAGGACGAATTAATTGAAAATATTAGAGAAGCAATAACTGACCATAATGAGATAAAAATATGGAACTTATCTCTTGGTACTGACAGAGAAGCTGATTTATATGAATTTTCAGATTTTGCAAAAGCATTAGATGAAATCCAAGAAGAAAACAATGTATTAATATGCAAATCTGCAGGCAATTGTAATAATTTTAAAATCAATGCACCAAAAAGCAGAATAGCAAAATCAGCTGATACCGTAAGAGGCCTTGTAGTTGGTTCTATAGCTCACGATAAATTGGAAACAGATTATGCTGAGAAAAACAATTCATCTCCTTTTTCGAGAATTGGTCCAGGACCATCAAATTTGATTAAACCTGATGTTGTTCATTTTGGCGGAAATGCCGGTTTAGATACTACTAATAAAGTTGTTATAAATCCTGTGAAATCATTTTCTTCTGACGGAAGTTTAGCAAAACAAGTGGGAACAAGTTTTTCTACACCTCGTATCGCTGCTATAACAGCAGGCGTTCATTCAATGTTAAACGAAGAATTTAACCCTCTTCTTTTGAAAGCACTTGTAATTCATTCTGCAAAGTATCCGGAAGAAATGAAAATGACTATTGCAGAAAAAATTGATGCAGCAGGATTTGGAATGCCTACAAATATCAACGATATTTTATTTAATCAACCCAATGAAATTACATTAATTCTTCAAGACAATATTGAGAAAGGTTCATTCATCGATATTCTGGATTTTCCATTTCCACAAAGTATGATAGATGATGACGGATATTTTTATGGAGAACTAACCGTAACACTTGTAACTTCTCCTATTTTAGAAGTATCGCAAGGAGCGGAATATTGTCAGTCAAATATTGATGTCTATTTAGGAAGCTATGATGAAAAAATTGAAAAAGATATAACCCAACCAAGGGTTAAAAACCCAATTGGAGCGGATGGAAGACAAAATGTTTTAGCAACAAGTGTTTACAGCAAAAAGGCTATGAAGGATTTTGAAACTTCTTTTGCAAGCGAGAGAATGTTACTTTCTTACGGAGATAAATTTCAGCCTGTAAAAAAATGGAGTGTAAATTTTGATGATTTTACACCAACCAATAAAGATAAGTTTTTAAAAGCACCTAAGAATTGGTACTTAAAACTTGAAGGGCTTTTCAGACATTTTACAGAAAGCAAGTGTGAAATACAAAAAACCGTACCAAGCCAGGAATTTTGTTTGGTCGTAACCATTAAGGACACCAAAAAAAGAGGAAATATTTATAATGAAGTTACGCAGCTGTTGAACAATTTTAGTTTCGTTCATAGCAACGTGAAAATAAGAGAAGAAGTAAGAATTAGATTAAATGGATAAAAATTACCAATAAAAAAAGACAAAAAAAATGTCTTAAAAGTTCCAGCTTTTAAGACAATAATTTAAACCGGAATGTAAAAAGCAGTGTGTAGCTTATCGGGGTTGGTAACCCTTTGGCATTCCAATATTGAAAAGTTTCGTTTTGCAAAAGTAACTGTTTATTTTAATAAACATAGATTTTAATTAGTTTTTCAATAAAAAGTACGCACCGGGTAAAATTCCTAACTCCGTGAATGTAGAGGATAAGTTATTAATAATTTAAAATTACATTTTATGACGTTCGAAGGAGCAGTATTAAAAGAGCAAGGAGTATCATTTGCCATTGTCGTGGTCAAAGAACACGTACTCAACAGCTCTTCAGAGTGTAACAATGCCAGAAGTGGTTTTCAAACTATTTTTCCAAGAATGCCAATCATTTTGATGGCTCAAAACAGCCGTGGTGTTCCAAGGTATCAAGGAAGAACAGATATTGTAAACTTCTTAGCAAACGTACATCCATCTAGAATACCTTGGAAAAGGTACAATTACAATTGATTAACTAATTAAAATTTAAAAAAAATGTCAAAGTACATTATTCGTAAAACGTCCAGCGGACAATATTGGTGGGTTTTAAAAGCTCCAAATGGAGAAACCCTATTAACAAGTGAAACTTATACTACAAAGCAAAACTGTCAAGGCGGTATTGCGAGCAGTAAGGTTAGTGTTGCAGATGCTAACTTTAGACGATTGACATCGGTAAGAAATGAACCTTATTTTACTCAAAACTCTAATAACTATCAAGTATTGGGAACGAGTGAAATGTATTCATCAATATACAATCGTGACAATGGTATAGAAGCCGTAAAACGGTATGCTCCAAATGCGGTAATAGAAGATTTATCTTAATTATTAATTTAAAAATTTTAAAGAAAATGGCAACTAATCCTCCTAAAGGTGACGGACATCGAAATGGTGCTGTAAGAGACAGAAGTCAAACATATAATCCAAAAACTGAAACTTGGGTAAAAAGAGACAGTGATAACGGACGTTTTATGGATGTCAAAAAAGATGGTACACCATTTAAAGGTGTTCGCAAAGAAAAATAAGATGGAACTTATTTTTGTAAACAAAAGAGGTTATTCTGAAATACGGATAGCCTCTTTCTTTTTAAGTAAGTAGGATAACTACATTTCCACAAAACATATTTTTTGTATTTCTACGAAATACAAAAACCGATTTATTGGGATGATTGGAAGCAAAGCAACGAAGTACTTGTTTCGGTTTGCATCGAAAAGGCGCAAAGTGTCTTATTTTTTATCGCAGATAAAAAATAAAAAATCTTTTTGCCCGAAAAAGGTTATCCTACTTATCCTCTCTAATTAAGGTAATAAGGTGCAGAATGCACCGATATTTTATTATAAAGCGAAGCTTTGGAAAATAGTTTTTTGCCGAAGGCAAAACCGATAAAGCAATGCAGTGCAAAATCCTACTGTAAGTAAGATAACTAAATTTCCGCAAAACATATTTTTTGTATTTCGCAGGAATACAAAAACCGATTTATCGGGCTGATATGGTGCAAAACGGTAAACCGCAGGTTTCCGTTTGCATTGGATAAATTTGTTTTGGCTTGTTTTTTAGCGAAGCTAAAAAATGAAAAATGTTTCTGCTCAAAAATGCTTATCCTACTTATCCACTCCGAAGCCTCACCCCAACCTTCTCCTTTAGAGAGGGAGTTTTTAAAACCTGAACTTGGATTGCTCTGGTGGTTTTGACTGTTCAGGTGGTGGTTCTTTTTCCCGGTTTTTATTTTCTACTTCTTCCCAAGTTAGTTCCAGAACTGCATACACATAACCGTTCTTTTTGGATAAGCGTAAATAGCCGTGTTTCTTTAATGCTTTGCCCAATTTCATTACCGTTCCGTCTGTAATATTCAATTTTGCTTTATCGGCTAATTTGGCTGCGATTTGTGAGGTATTGAGAAAAGCATTTGCTGTTTCTCTGTCGGCTATTTCAAACCACGTTAATAGTAATTCTTCTTCAGGACTTCGGATTTGATATTGCTCATTGTTTTCGTTAATCTCTTTGATTTCTTCCTGGTTGAACCAATACCTAAATCCGTCTTTATACAATTGCTTTGCCTGCGCATAAGCCAAATTAATATCAATGTTGTGGGTGTATTCTATATGCTCTACTTCAAAGCATAAAAAACGGCGTGAGCCGGTTGTATCATTGAGAAATTGGGCAGTGTTTACACTGCCTGCAAATGATGCCCTGCGTGGCAGGGTTTCATTATTGTGTCCATATGCTTTACGCATACGGATATGCGTTTTTGTGATAAGTTCTTTCAGCGTACCGATTTCGGTACGGTTCAGATTTTCTAATTCATCTAAGTTAATCAACATACATTCTGCTAAATGTATCAAGGTATCTTTATTGTTCGGGTTAATCGTTCCCGAAAACATATAATCCTTTAAAGGTTTTGGTATGAGCTTTTCTATCCACGTCGTTTTTCCTACGCCCTGTTTTCCACTAAAAACAATTACGGTTTGATTGATGGCTTTTTCATTGGTAACGCAGGCTACCATTGCTACAAACCATTTTTTGAAACATACTTGCCACAATTCCTGCTTTGTGGTGCTTATGGTATTAGCAAGGTTTAGAATGTGGTCGGTTCCATCTTCATTGATTTTTAAGTCATCAAAGTAATCTTTAAATGGGTCGTATTGCTGGCAATAATCAGAGTGTAAGAGATTGCGAAGCGTATTGATATTACACTTCACTTTTGCCTTTAAAATCTCACGCAGGATTGAGTTTTCAACGAAATCTGTTACAGGCTTCCAAGCCCCTCCCGACCTCCCCAAAGGGGAGGAGATTTCCCCAACACGCAATGCTTTGTGCTCTAATTTTCCTGTAACGATGTTATAGCGAAAGCTATAACGGTAGTTTAGGAAATTCTCTAACCTATCTATGAAACTAGGTTTTTCTTCAGCCTCACCCTCTTCTCCCTCTCCAAAGGAGAGGGATGAATTATTTTGAATATTAGATGATTTATTGCTTGTAGATGGCTCGGAAATTCTGTCTTTAGGATTTAGTGTTAAGTTGCTTTTGTTGTGTTCTACTACATTTTTATACGCACTGTTTATAGTGGTCATTACTTCCTGTGCATCATAATTGTAATCGGACAAAATATAACCCATTGCCGCAGGTAATGGTACTCCTTTGCGGTTAAGGTTGCAAGCCAACAAATGAACAAAGTTGTTTCTATTGCCGTTGATATAGCTTTCTTTTTTCTCTGTAAACCTTACGCAATGTTCGTAGATAGGCAAATAGTTGTCAGTTGATAGTTGTTGGTTATCGGAGACACTTCGACTATGCTCAGTGTGACAGTCTTCTGTATCAGAAATAACTGGGAAAATGCTTGCATTTTCATTTAAGTACAAATCTGTGTCGTAAGACACAAAACAAAGGCGTGTAACATCTTTGCCCGATTTGTCTATTGGCAAAGCCAATAGTTCTTCATAGTGTTTTTGCAGTTTTAGAAAGGCTTCTTTATGGTTTTCCTGAGATGAATTGACACGAACAAAAATTTTTAAACCGTTTCCCGATGGACTTATAAATGCAGCGAATGTGTATGGGTTTTGAATTGCCAAAGCTTTAGCATTGGTCAATTGTTCTTTAGACAATTTATCAATATCTAAAACCACCATTTGCGTGTAAGCTGTGACAAATTCTAACTTTCTACCACCTTTAAAGCACGCCGAAGGCGTGAAAGCAGGCAAAGATTTCTTTGCCCTTTCGTAAGCTTCCATCTTGCTTTCTGCCAACGACTTTCTCAAATAGGTAATCACATTCTTGTACTTACCCGCTTTGATGTCTTCCAATACCTCAATGATTTTTTGGTTCTGCACCACTTCATTAAAGTTTTTAAAAATACTTACTACCATAATTTTCAGATATTAGATTTGAGACATTAGATATTAGACTTATTTCTTTGAAAAAGCCTTGTTGTAATGTTCATTCAATAGTTTCTCTACATCTGAAAGTTTGTAGTAAATTTTGTTTCCGACTTGGGAGAAAGAAATACGTCCTTCGTCTCTCCAGGTTTGAGCAGTGCGTTTGGAAATTTTCATCAGGATAAGAAATTCCTGATTGTCTAAGAATGTATCTTTCTTAGGTTCGTTTTTGGCGTTAAGACGTGTGGTGATTTCGTCTAAGCGTGTTACCAATTCTGTGTATTGGTCTTTGGATAAAATAATTGCTTCCATTTTCAAATAATTTTTTGATTATGGAAGCAAAGGACTGAAATGTAAAAAAGTCCGCAGGTTCCTAAATGGTTCCTTGGGACTAAAAAATTTTATAGCATCTTATCAATGTCTATTCTTTTATGGGGTTTTGGACGTTTGTCCGTCTTGGATGGTTTTATCATCGTGGCAATACTATCGGGACTTAGTTCTTTTCCGTCTTTGTCTGTAAAGCTATTTACAATAACCGCAATGATGTCATTGATATTACCATCAATAATAGGCTTTCCCTCTACAAATAGCTCCCGGTGCAACTGATAAAATATATCCACCATTTGATTGATATTGCAGTTGATTTTAAGCTTATTAAACGGCATACCATTACAATTTTGCCGCATTTGTTCTTTAGAAAATTCAGAAGTTAAGCGACTGATATGCTGTATCTGGTCTATTTCTTTTTGACATTGCATTGAGTAATCCGGGAGTTTCGGGTTAATAAAATCAATACTGGCTTGCTCATAATCGAATTTTTCTTTGGTTAAATACATAATCTTTTCGGTATAATCTTCCATTTCATCAACCTTAGATTTTGTTTCCTTAAAACAGAAATATCTCACTTCACATTCGGCGTTAATGTACTGCATTGGAGGCTTTTGATGGGAATGTCGGTAGCGTAATAGCTCTAATTCTTTTCGTTTGCTTTCTATTATCGTGTAACATTTAATCATTCTACCTTGACCTGACGAATTACAGAATACACCTTCGTTAATGGAAATTAATCGTTCAGTTTTATTGAGCCATTTTATCGGGTCTGAAATAAAATTGCAGTGATGGGTAAAAAATTCCGGCAACTTTGCATAAGGAACGGTAAGTAATTTTTCTATCAAAGCCTTACAATACTCGGTATTACCTGAAATATCCTCAATATAAATATCAAACAAAACATTCTCCGACTGTTCTTTTGGAATAGCCGTTTGCTCAGAAAATTGAACGGTTGTTTTGATTGGATTATTCACTTGATTTTGTACTAAATATTGTTTGGCATCCCTTTTTACTGTCCCTGCTCAACACGCTTTAAAGCATCGTTATCTTTAGGTGTGAACTTAAAATTTTGAAAATCTTTGTCTTTAGGAATTTCCAATTGGAAACTGTTTTGTTCTGCTAATTCTATAACTAAATTATTTCCGGTAAAATCTAAAACGTGACCGCCCTGCATCTTATCATCTGAAAGATAATGAAAATGAAATCCCTTACTATTAATCCCATTAAGATATTCTGGTAAATAGTAGCCAATCAATACGCCATCGGTCTCAGAAAAATCAAAAAATTTCTGCGTATCAAAAATAGTAGTGATTGAGGGGAAAGGTTCTGTTTTTACCGGAGGAAATGCCCTTGTTCGTATGCTTTTAAAATGTCCTGTTACCTTGATTGCGTACATCGTATTTTTGTTGCTTATCTTTTCATCAAGCTTTTTTAAAAGCATCTCTTTTGACATTTCACCAGAGACTTTAAAAATATTATCTCGATTGAAAAATGTGGTAAACAGCAAGGAAGATTTAAAATTATCATCCGGTTCAATGGTTTCTCCTGTCGCTTTAGTTTGGTAAATTTTTCCATTGAGCATCGTTAGTTCCCCATCCAGCATATCCGGTGCACCTAAACCAAAATCACCTTTTAGTTTTAGTTCTTTAAGAGTTTTTGTCCCCTTGTAAAGACCACATACGAAGGCATCAGCAACACCATACTGATACAGTCTATTATATTGCTGTTTTTCATTCATTTCTAATTCTTTTTTGTTGATTATTAACACTCTGTTCTTGAGCATCTGTGGCATAAATATTTTTTGCGATGACTGGTTATAATAAATATCTGCAATGCTTTCTTCAGTTAATAACATATCGCTTTTCTGGTTCTCTAAATCGTACGTCCATAATTTACCATAACTCTTCGTGGGAAAAGACACCCAATCTGAGATAAGTAAGTGGGTATTGTCTAACCATTCTACACCATCAAAAAAACCATTAGCAATATTGGGCAATTTTTTAAAATTCTCTTTTCCTGATTTAATGTAAATACTTCCATCTCCATAGTTTTTACCATTGGTACAAACAACTATTTGGTCAGTTTTTGCATTGTAATTAATCCCATTTGCCGTGGGAATATTTCCAATGATTTCAAAAGACTTGTTTTGTGTATTTATACGATAAATATTTCCTGAAAGGGTTTCTGTAACACCAATAAACCCTTTGCTTAAAAGACATACATCATTCAAAATCTTTGCATCAGGAACCTTAAGTTCAAAGACTGTTTTTTTTGTATCAATATCAAAACCTATAACTCTATTTAAATCTGCAACGTATAAAATATTTTTATCAATAGCCATACCTTTAGGAGCATTCAAAACTCCTGTTTCAGGCAAAAATTTAAGACTTATCAATTTACCGTCTTCTGAAATTTCACTGATAAATCCGTCAGCATCTTCACTAAAAACATCTTGTCCCTGATTAGATACAAAGTAGCGTTTCCCATCAGAAGTGATGCTCTCGGGCATCGCAAAACCATTAATAACTTTCTGTGAAAAGCAGCTAATACCAAGAGTTAAAAAAATTACCGATAATATAATCTTCATATATTTTATTCTAATTGATTTAAAATGTAATGACAATTTTACCAAAAGCCTCTCCTGACTTTAATTTTTCAAAAGCTTGTTTTGTTTGATTGACATTGTAAATGCTATCAACTACAGGTTTTAGATTATTTTTCTCTACAGCATTTACCAAATCTGCCAAATCCTGTGCATTACCAACAGAATAGCCTTGCAATCGAATGTAATTCATAATGAGTGGAAACACATCAAATGACAATTTACTGCCTGACATAAAACCAACCAATCCAACAAAACCGTGTTCCTTAACTGAAAGAATGCTTTGAGCAATAGTTGCCTGTCCTGCTACATCCAAAGTAATATCTACACCTTCGCCCTGGTTAAGTCGTTTCACTTCATTGCTCCATTCCGGATAATCCGTATAATTAATAACTTCATCAGCTCCCAAATCTTTCAGTTTTTGTTCTTTTTCTTTACTGCCTGTTGTTGCGATAACTTTTAATCCCGAAATCTTCGCAATTTGTAGCGCTGCTAATGACACACCTCCACTGCCTTGTACCAAAATTGTTTGTCCTGCTCTTACGCCCGCCTGCATTAGCATTGCCCAAGCCGTAAGACCCGCAACAGAAAGAGAAGCCGCTTCCGCATCGTTTAAATTATTTGGAGTTCTAGCCAAAGTATTTTCCGGCTGTACAGTATATTCTGCCAAAGTTCCTGAAGTTTGTAAACCTGTTCTTACAGCATTATGATAAGGTGTTGTTCTTCCTGCCTCCCATTTGGTTACAAACGGTATTAAAACACGGTCACCTTTCTTCCAGCGTGTTACATTATTTCCTACACTTTCTACAATACCCACGCCCTCCGAAACAGGAATGAATGGAAGTGGAATATTTAAACCAACGCTGTTTTCTACAGTAAGTAAGTCAAGATATTGAAGTGATACAGCCGTTGTTTTTACTAAAACCTCATTTTCGCCAACTTCGGGAGTTGGAACTTCGGCTAATTTCAGATTTTCTATGCCGTAGTTTTCTAATTGTATTGCTTGCATAATCTTTTGAATGGAATTTGAAATTAATAACGTTGTCCTCCGATAGTCAATCCACCGTCTACCAAAATACTTTCTCCTGTAACAAAGGAGGCAGACGGACTACTCAACCAGACCACCAATTCGGCAACTTCTTCGGGATCTCCAAAGCGACCAATCGGGGCGTGTTTTTTCGTAGGCTCTTTCAATTTATCAGCTTCTTCTTTAGGAAAAGGATAAAAACGGTCAAACATCGGGGTTTGAATGTAGCCAGGTTGAATGCTGTTTACCCTTATTCCGGCTTCTGCAGCTTCAACAGCCAAAACACGAACCAATCCGTCCACAGCGGCTTTACTTGCTGAATACACTCCTGAACCTCCAAAAGCCCCTCTTGAAAGCCAAGATGAAGTGTTAACGATTGTACCGCCTGTGCCTTGTTTTTTGAACTGTTCAATTTCGTATTTGCAAGATAGCCAAGTGCCTTTGACATTGATGCCTACAACATTATCAAATTCTTCTTCGGGTGTTTCATCAATCGGTGCAAAATGTCCCTCAACACCTGCATTGTTAAAAGCAATATCGAGCCTGCCAAAGATGCGAACAGTTTCAGTGATAAGATGTTTTACTTCCTCGCTTTTGGAAACATCAGTTTTTACGAAATGGATATCGGAACTTATTTTTTGCAATTCAGTAAGAGCAGTTTCACCAAGTTCCTGCCTGCGTCCCGCAATAACAACTTTTGCACCTTTTTGTAAAAACAGTTTTGCAGAAGCCAAACCTATACCCGTTGCACCACCTGTGATTAGAGCAACTTTTCCTTTTAAATTTTCTTGTATCATAAATAAATATTTTATGATACAAATTTCTGTAGAATTGAACTTCGATAATTATGCTAATCAATCAAATGATTATGAAATGGACGCAAAGCTTTTTCTGAACTGATTAGGCGTAAGCCTGGTTTGCTTTTTAAAGAATATAATAAAGTTTGAGGAATGCTCAAAACCTAAAGTATATGCTATTGCAGAAACATCCCAATTACTGAATTGTAATAATGCTTTAGCTTCTTTAGTTATTCTTTCGGCAATCCATTCTGTTGTAGTTCTCCCTGTACGCTCTTTTAAAGCTCTATTTAGGGTATTGGTATGGATATTAAGTTGTAGTGCAAATTCGTTTGCTGTTTTTATCTTTACAACCTGACTTGGAGCATCAATAGGAAACTGTCTTTCTAACAATTCTAAAAATAAATTACAAATACGTTCAGATGCATTTGTGGAGCTATAAAAGCTATCAGGAGGTTGAATTTTAAGTGCTTCGTGCATTATTATTTGAATGTAGCCCCTTAATAATTCGTATTTATTTGAATAATCACTATTGATTTCCCGGAACATATTTTCAAAAATATTCTCTAAAATTTTTAAACTCTCCAGACCTGGAAAAAAAACGTGATTGCCACCAACTTTAAAGAGAGGAGATTTTGAAAGAATTTCATTTTTCAAATTGCTATTAACAAAATCCTCGGTAAATAGACAAAAATAACCTTCTTGATTTTCAGATGTAGGTTCCCAAGAATACGGTATAAGAGGATTGAGAAATGTGATTGAAGGTTTATCAATGTTAATAGACTTATCTGCATAACTCAGAACACCAGTCCCTTTTGTAATCATAGATATTTTGTAAAAATCCCTTCTATTTGGTGGTAAGGATGTGCTATCACAAGCAAATTCTTCTCTGCGGTATATATTAAATTGTCCTTTTTTTGGATATTCCTGCCCGTGATTGATATAAAAATCTTTAAGCGTTTCCTTTTTTTTCATACGACAAAGTTATTAAATTCAAACAAACCAAACCAACAACATTATATCACATATTGCTCTACTGCCTTGTCCAATTCTTCACTTATTACTTTGGCGTAAATCTGAGTAATACCAATATCCGAATGGTCTAACAGTTTTGAAACATACTCAATCCGCATTCCGTTATTTAAAGCATTGGTAGCAAATGTATGACGGCTTAAATGGAATGATAAGGAAAAAGGCAATTCCATATCCTTGCCTAATCTCCTTAACTTTTGACCACACAAAATATTTTTTGCATTGATGATATGAGCCTGATATTCTTCATTGGCATCAAACAATTCTACATCTTCAATAATCGGAAAAACAAAATCCTTAGGTTGTGAAAATTCGGTTTTGTATTGGTGCAAAATACCCAATGCTACCTGTCCGATTTTAAAATTGTGGGTTCTTCTGGTTTTACGTATTTCCTTGGTGATGCGTTGTTCTTTCTCGTTAAAGTGTTCCCATTTCAGACTCACCACATCGCTAAAACGTAAACCGCCTGCATACACCGCAAAAATGAACATATCTCTAAATATTTCGTCTTTTCCGGTATATTCAATTTTTAGGGTTCTTAGCTTTTCAATCTGCTCTTTGTTCAGATATAAACGTTTGCCCTTATCTCTTTTAACTTTCACTTTTGAGAATGGGTAAACAGCTTCTGAAATAATATCCTCCCTTTGTGCATCCCGAAACATTACGGATAAAATAAGCAAAGAATAATGAACAGTTGTAGCTCCGTTTTTCAATGTATTGGAAAGGTAGTTTACATAGTCTTTCAACATCGTAACTGTAATATCATCGAAATACACATCCCGATGTCCTACAAATTTCTCAAACTTGGATACATACTGTTTGTAGTTTTTATAGGTAGCCACCGATACCGTTCCTTTGATACGCTCACAACGATTGTAAGCATATTCAAAGAAGTTCGCCATATCCTTACCTTTTATAGCTTCTTTTAGTTTTCTTGCTGAAACGGATTTTCTCTTTCTTTCGTGGTCTGCTACAGTTCCCTCCGCATCGGCAATTTTTTGAGCAAGGAAAGCATTCATCCTTGCACTATTCGGGTGGTTCTTTTTGATTTTCTGCTTTTCATCATCCCATTCTGTTTGCTTCAGTTTTACTCCGGTAGCAACAAATTTGGCTTTCCTATCTTTTATAACCCTTATGTACAAAGGACTATGACCTGTTTTATCTTCCTGATTTGTTCTAAGAACTAACTTAATTGATGCCATAAAAAAAAGTATTAAGTTTGTTGTACTAAATAAATGAAACGAGTGCAATTTGATGAAACCCTTTATTTGTCAGCTATTTCAAAGCGGTGCAACCTGATACAAAGATACAACATTTGGTACAACAATCCTATTATTTCATTGCTTTTTTATGCACTATTCTATCCTTTAAAAAAATATAAATATCTGATAAATAAGTATTTTGGTGCAAAATGTGACATACGATTTAATACTTTTAATAACATAGTATTTGCAAAAGGCGGGGTTGAATCGCTAATAGAAAAACCCGTCGCAATTAGTCGCAACTTGCTTTTCATATTGTATTTTTTTGTAATTTAACAATCTGAAAAAGCAATTTGCTTCGTTCGGTCGAGATTGAACTTGTAGTTAAATTTAGCCCGCCCTTCGCAAATACTTTTTCCGTTAGCCGTAATTCTATGAAACAGCACGCTTTACAAACAATAGGTCAATTTGAACAAATTAGAATTGATTATAAAAATGAATATCATAATGGAAATTTGAGTGAAAATGATTTTAAAGGACAATTATTTAATAGAATTGACAAAGTAATTATTTTTCTTAATTTAAATCTTCAAAATTTTCACGATAATCTCAATAATAAACTTAAGTTTGATAGAATTTTGCCTACGGCATCAGAATATGATTACAAAGAGGTTTTAAGACATTATTTTATACAAACAAAAGCATCATTCATTTATGGGATTTCTTCTGTGATTGAAACATTTTTCAGAGAATTACATAAGGTTCTATTTCCAAATAAAAACATTGACAAAAAGAGTTTATATGAAATATTAAACCAAATATTTAATAAATTAGAATTAGAGAAAAATGAAAATTGGATTGCAATGATGGTTTTGTCAAATATTAGAAATACAATTCATAACAATGGAATTCATATATCAGAAGATAGAACATTTATTTATCACAATTACGAAATAATTTTCAATTATAATTTACCTCAAAATGTTGCTTTGTATGATATTTTGTCATTGATATTATATGATTTTTTAAAACTTTTTAAATTCATTAACAATAAAATATAAAAGAACTACGGCTAACATAGTATTGGCAAAATGCGGGAGGAAGTCTAAGTTGAAATATTCGATATATTTAGCCGCCGCCGCTTTTTCGTATTATTATTTTTTGTAATTTAACAATCCGAAAAAAGCATCGGCTACGTTTAGTCTAAATTGAACTTTTCGTTCCATTTAGCCCGCACTTCGCCAATACTTTTTCCGTTATCTGCAATTCCCCTACTCGAAAACGAAGTTGTTTTTAGCCGCTAACGATTATTTTTACTAATTTTGATAATCAAATAGTAAAACGCACTAAAGTATAACTAATTGATTATCAAAGTAAAAACTTAACGTTAGTCAGAATCTTATCAAAAACACGTAACAAATTGAAAATAAATAAACTAACAAAATATTCAGTATTTGGATTTATTTTTTTACTTTTCATTTTGTCTTGTGAAAAACAAAAAAATAATGGATTCGATTCTGAACAAAAAAGTATAAAATTTACTTTAGAAAATTTCCCAATGATTGATAAAAATCTTGAAAAGATGAAAGAAGTAAATTTAGATTCAATCTCGATTTCACTTTATAAAAATCCTAAGAAAGAAGATTATGATGAAGTAATAGTTTTTAGAAAAAATAATAGATTTTACGCAATTCCTTTTTTTTCAAATATGTATTTCGATTATTGGAATTTCGATAATGAAGAGCAGAAACAACTTTATCCTGAAACTAATTCTACATTTGAAGAACAAATAAAAAAAACTGTTTCCGAATTAAATCTCAAGCCAAATGAATTTGGATTAATAATGAAAGAACTCATGAAAAGTGTTTTGAATGCGGAAACAAATCTTGACTTAAAACCAAAAATTTTCAAAAATTATATCTATTCTACTTTCAAAGTTGACAAATACAAATCCGAAGAAATTGATTCCTGTACAAAAAGAACTGAGAAAATATACAATCACATTTTAAGCGAAACAAATAAAACAATAAGATATAATCAATTCTATTTAGATTCTGAAAATGGAAGAATTTATGAATTAATTAATGATGGCAGAAAAAGAGGCGAATTAAAATTTAGAATTAAAGTTCATAGAATTGATTGCTTTACATATCGTTTAAGTTTGTAAAAAGACTGCAGATAACATTGTATTGGCAAAATGCGGGGTTAAATCCTAAATTGAAATATTTGAAATATTTAGCCGCCGCTGCTTTTCATATTGTTTTTTTTTGTTTAATTTAACAATCTGAAAAAGCATCGGCTCACAGCAGTTCTGAATTGAACTTTCAGTTAAATCCAGCCCGCACTTCGCCAATACTTTTTCCGTTGTGCGCAATATTAGAAGCGCGGTATCAAAAAGAAATTTCGGTCTGAAAAATCAAAATTTTGACCTGAATTAAACTTTCTAAAAC
>NZ_JADQBD010000004.1:0-92442 GCF_017808115.1 Chryseobacterium sp. RR2-3-20
AAAAAAAGTTTATTGAAACAAAGTTCAATAAACTTTCTATATCATCAGTAACAATCAGTAGTACAAAGAATTTTACCAACTATTTTTGACTAATAAACCTAATATTAAATATAAAGCTACAGATATCTGTAGCTTTTTTAATTCCTTTAAATGATAGAATCGAGGCTCAATATTACATTTTATCAATAAAAAAACAACCAAGACATTTTTTTCTTCGTTGTTTTTAGAATATTATAAATTAATAAACTATTTATTCTTCTTGAAGTAATTAACTCCGCATTCCAGGAATTTTTTAAATTTTTCCTTTTCCATATAACCGGAAACAGGATCGTTAATTACTTTTCCATCCGGAGTAATCAGAACATAGTGTGGCTGAGAATTATTATTGAAATTTGCCGTTTGAAACAAACTCCATCGGTCGCCAATTGTTTTTACTTTTTTTACCTGCCCATCACCCAAATCAATTTTCGTTTTCTGATCTTCCGGAAGTTCTTCCTTATCATCCACATACAATGAAGCTAAAACAACATCGTTTTGAAGAATGGGAAGGATGTCAGGTTCGGACCATACGAATTCTTCCATTTTACGGCAGTTTTCACAACCATAACCTGTGAAATCAATAAGAATAGGTTTGTTTTCTTTTTTTGCCAGTTCAATAGCATTAAAGAAATCATGTTCAGGTTTCATACCAAGTATGCCGTCCTTTTCATCATAAAAATAACTAACATTAATTGGAGGTAAAATTCCGCTCAGCAATTGTAATTTAGGTCTTTCGGAAGGGATAAGTCCCTGAACTAAATAAACAACAAAGCCTAGTCCTAAAACCCCTATAATTTTTCTTGTTACAGATATTTTTGGCTTCTTATCATCGTGAGGAAATCTGATAAGTCCGAAAAGATAAACAACCAAACCAATAGCAACAATAATCCAGATTGCAATAAACAGTTCGCGTTTAATGAGAAATGTTTTAGAAACAAGATCGGCTTTGGATAAGAATTTTAAAGCTAAAGCCAATTCAACAAAACCTAAAACAACTTTTACAGTATTCATCCAGCCTCCAGATTTTGGAAGACTCTGCAAAGCTTGCGGAAATAAAGCCAACAATCCGAAAACAATTGCCCACGCCAGTCCGAAACCGGCCAAAGCAAAAGTAAGCAGCATCGGTACATTTGCAGAACCGGTAATAGCACTACCTAATAAACTTCCTAGGATTGGTCCTGTACAAGAGAAGGATACAATAACTAAAGTTAATGCCATGAAGAAAATCCCGATCATTCCGCCCGCTTCTTCAGCTTTAGAAGATTTGTTGGCAATAGAACTTGGAAGAGTAATATCATAATATCCGAAAAAGCTTCCAGCAAAAAATATAAAGATGATGAAGAATGCAATATTCAGCCATACATTAGTAGAAATTTCATTGAAAACATTTCCAGCAATTCCGTCAATTAAATGGAAAGGTAAACTCAGTAAAACGAAAATTAAAAGAATAAAGAAACCGTAGATTAAAGCATCTCTTTTTCCTTTCGCCGGATTTTTATTTCCTTTCGTAAAAAAAGAAACCGTAAGCGGAATCATTGGGAATACACATGGAGTAAGCAGCGCAATTAGTCCGCCGACGAAACCCAGTAATAGATAAGTCCAGTAATTTTCTGTAATTTTGGATGAGCCGGTTCCGCAATCCGTTAAAGGCTTTGCAATATCAATAGAAGCTATTTTTAACTGTTTAGGGTCTAGTTTTGATGTTTCGGTAACGGTAATTTCACCTTTCGAAGGGTTCTCGGCAACAGTTTCAGTCGTGGTTACAGAATCTTTAGCTTCTTCATTGGGTAGAGCTGCATCTTCTTTGGTCTCTTTTGAAATAATTTTTTGGTTGAATTCTAAAGTATTCGGTGCCAAACAAACTCGATCATCGCAGGTTTGATACGTAATTTCCGCAACTACATTTCCCGGTTTTGAAACATCCTTCAATTTGAATTTCTGCTTGAAAGCTGCCGAATTAGAATAATAAATGATTTTCCCATTGAAAGCTTCCGAAAATTCTTCGTGTTTTTTTCCTACTTCTTGAAATTTGCCAATCAGTTCGATGTTTTTTCCGGATACTTTATATTCTGTAGGAATACCTGTATCTTCAGGAATATCTCTGGAATAAATATGCCACCCACTTTCTAAAGTTGCATTCAGAACAGCTTCGTACTCGTTGTTGCCAAGTTCGTTAACGGTAAATTTAAATTTTACAGGATTTTTGATTTGTCCCGAAACTGCAAGGGTAATAAAAAAGAAAAGCAGCAACGGGATTTTATAAATCGAAGAGAATTTCATATTGTAATTTTATGTAAATACTTTACTACAAAAGTAACTGTTTTTTGCAGATTAATCAACCGAAGAAATCTTCCTCAGCCTTTTTTCTATGGCAAGATTGTTTTTCAGCGCAGAAAATCCCTCTTTGATATCCAGATAAGGAAATCCGGTTTCGTGGTTTTTTCTGCTGATTTCTGCCATTATTTTCCAGTGTCTGCTGATTTCTTTCCACGCAAAAAAAAGAGAATGTTTCGGGTCGTACATATGCGTTGGTTCGCTTTTAGCACCGTTTATTTCGATGATTTTTAAATTTTTTCCTTCTTTTAAAAGTTCCAGATTTTCAAACATGACATCCAGTCTTCCGAAATAAAAACCATTCACTTTGGTACAGATTTCATCTATTTTTTGTTCTAATTTTTCTGTAACTTCAGATGAAATATCAATAAATTTTGCGCCTCTCGTATGGCTTCCGAACGCGATCAGAATAATTTCCTCGTTTTCAGGAACTATTTTCTGCATTTCGCTTCCCATTTTCTGTTCTATGGCTTTGATCTGGAACGCACTTCTGGGATTTTCCATCACCAATTCTCGCAACGTTTTTCTGCCGTTTCCTTTTACGGAAAGAAATTCTTTTTTCACCATTCCTGTAATCTTTCCTTTTTTTTCGTCCGGAAAACGGTGGTAAAAAATCCCGACTTCATTCTGATAATTTATTTTTTCCTGAATTAAAAAATCACAATCATTATTTTTTTGATAATCTTCCAGTTCGTTTAAATTTTCAACCTGAACAACGCCCAAACCTTTCAATCCGATATTGGGTTTTACAATAACGGGGAAGTTGATGGTTTGTGATTTTAATTCAGATAAAATGTCCTGAAATGAAATTTCCGGGGATGCAAAAACTGTTTTCGGTATCCAGTTTTCGGGGATTAAATCGTAGATTTCTTTTTTGCTTTCCATTGCCATTCCTCCATATTTTATAGAAGGATTCGCACCGTGAAAGAACAAAAGCGTTCTTGCTTTATATGCACAGTACAGCCAAACCGGAAAAAGCGGCAGGTAAATGGAAAAAGTAGACCAGTATTCCCAATGTGCAATTTTATGAAGGCGATGTTTGAGTTTCATTTTTGAGGGAAATTTTTTCGGGTTTAGAATCTGGGTTCAGTCGGTCGTAATGTTTCAGTGTCGTTTCATCGGAAATAACGAGCTGTGTCGTACTGATGGTTTGTATCGTATTTTGTTTTTTGATGGTAATTCCGTTTTCCAGATCATCGGTTTTCTGATGGTGGAAATCTAAAATATCTGCTTCGGAAATCGGCTTGGTTTGCAGAAATTCTTTGAAAATTTCTCTTCTTTTTTCCTGTGCTTTTGCATCGTACAAAGTTGCGGAAGACCAGATGTACGGAAGATGAGCGTCTAATCTTTTAAAATGTTTTTCAGCTCCGTCCCAGCGAAATTCCGCCAATTGGTTTTCCTGAAAAATCACCAACGTAAAAGGTTCAATGTTTTCCAAATCAATTAATTCTATTGACTTGAAAATATCTTCTTCCGCTATCAGATCCAAAACAATCAGTCCACGGCTTTTTCGGTAATTTGTTTTTACCGGATGATTTTCAAAAGCACCGTTTAATAAAATAAGGGCATTTCCGTTTTCTGAAACCGCAAACCACGTTCCGTTTTTGGTAGCATCTTTCGGATAAAAAATACCTTTTTCACGATGAATTTCCTGTGCAGAACGATTCGGTTTCTCATCCCGGTTGGAAGTCAGAACAATTTTATTTTTAAGCGGAAAATACGTTACAGTACACATTTAGTTTAAATTTTGGGTTTCTCTGTATTGAATTGTTGAAGGGGCAATTCCGAAATTTTTGTTGAGTAAATGACTCATTTTAATTTCGTTAAAAGCTACTTTTATCAACGCCTGATGATGGATGCAATGCTCAATATTGTACAAAAGTTCCCGAAAGAAATTGGTCGGAATTTCCAAAGAAATAGTTCCCACCGTTTGATGCATTATCAAATTTTTGTTGGGCAAATTAATGCTGAAAAGTATTTCGGAAATAATTTCTATCGCTTTTTCAGGATTCTGTTCCAGTTCCGGATTTCTTTGTCTTTCGTCATAATTAATCTGATTCGTGTGGTAAGAATTCCGTAAAATTTCCAGAAACTCAATAATATGTCTTGTGTGACCGCCAATGGTAGAACCGTCCAGAGAAGGAATACTCTGAGTGTACATTTTTGCCGAAACTTTTCTCAGTAAATTCTGTTGCTCGGTAAGGATCTCGTGTAAGATCGCATAAACCGATTCGTCTTTATTCATACTTTACTTTTTTTAAATTTAAACAAAAGAATCACGCAGAAAACAAGAACGGTGAGCGCAAGGTAAAACAATTTTCCGCCATCGTTATTGGTATCGATTCCCAGAATGAAAATGTGTGAGGCAATTGCTCCAATCATCGTTACAAGTCCCATAACTGCTCCCCAAAAAGTGGTTTTAGGGTTCAGAATTAAAACTGCCGTGATGAGTTCCAATACTCCTGAAAAAATCCTTCCGAAAGGTTCTGCGTGGAGTTGAGAAAAAATGGCGACAGAATCCGGATGAGCCGTAAATTTGAAGAATAAAGTCTGCAGTAAAATTAGGGCGGGAATTAATCGTAATGCCCAATTGATATAGTTTTTCATATGTATATTTTATTGTTTTTAAAGGTCATATGTTATCGCTACATCTTCATCGGTGTTTGCTTCCAAATTCGTTAATGGCGATTTCATATTTGTAATGTTATTTTTTCTCCAGTAAAGCGTAAGAAAACAGATGATTGTATTGTTGACAATGAACGACTGCGTATTTGTACTCATCGAAGTTTACGGAACCCGTAAAAGTATAGGTTTGTCCGCCGTTCACAGATTTCAGCTTACCTAAAGAAACAAATTGCGATGGCTGCTGTTCCTTGCTTACATACACGTAAAGATCCGGACCGTTGCTGATGGTGAAGTTTTCATTTAAAACCAATGTGAAGACTCCGTTTTTTTCATAGATTTCAGCTTTTCCGTTAACGTTATTTCCGTAAGGTCCCTGCATAAAATCTCCGGAATATTTTAAGACCGAATTTTCAGGAGCCATTTCCATTAAATCTTCTGTTGCAGTGCTTTCTCTGACGCAGGAAACCAAGAGAAAGGACACGAAAATAAAGGTGATCATTGTTTTCATAATTTCTGATGTTTTTATTTGTTGTAAATTTTCTGATTAAAGAATTTAAAATTTAACTCTGTATTCTACATTGGCGATAAAGCTTCTCGTCAGTCCATCGGGTCTGGATGTTCTCACGACAAAAGGAACACCCACATTAAGCTGAAGTCCATTTCTCCGGTTGATTTCGTAATCCAGATAGACATTTCCGTTCAGCGTAAGTCCTTTCGAATTGTTAATTTCCAGTTCTACATTGTTTTGGTTGGTAAAACGATCATTTTTCAGGTGGTAAATCGGCAAAATACTTGGCGTAAGTCTTATTTTCGGATGAATCATTAAAGGATAAGAAACTCTCAGTAAAACATCGCCGCTTCTTTGGAATTTATTGGTGGATAAAAATCCTCTAAGCGCTGAACTTGCGGGATACTGTGATGCCAGATACTGATTCTCGTTCTGTGTTAGAGGCTGTTGAAGAGCTGCAACTAACTGAATTTTTTTGATTTCGTAACCCACTCCCACAATTAAATCCAGCGTTCCTAAACTGGACTGATAATCCATTGGCAACGGCAGATTGTTTTTGAAGTTTCCCGCGTCCGAAAGAGGAACTTTTGCACCTAAAGTAAACTTCAGGTTTTCGTTAGCTTTATAATTGGCATTCAGAAACAAATCCGAAAGTCCAAAAGTAGAAACATCATTGCCGTTTTGTGCCAAAGTAGTCAATTTTGCATCAAAGCCAAATCTGTCATTGATTTGTCTGTTGTATTCTACGTAATTTCCAAAAACAGAAATCGAGTTATCTGCTTTGCCGAAGAAAATTCCGGTTTTAATCTGATTATGGTAAGTTTTGATGCTGTCGTTGCTATTCGGCTGAAAACTGTTAACCGTACAGAATCCGGCATCACTGCATCCCTGTGCAACTAAATGATTGCTTTGCAAAAGCAGTAAAAATGCTGTTACCAGGAAAATTTTAAAGGTTTTCATATGTAGATATTTATTTTTTTGTGAGGATTAATTGGTCAGTTTTTTCCAGTTTTGGTCTGCACTTTTTTTCAGTTTTGCCTCGTTCTTGTTCCACGAAGTCAGGGTATTGTTGAAAAATTTATTGTAGAACAGGTGTGTTTTTCCGTCAATGATTTTAAAAGTTGTAGGATTGATTTCCACTTTTTCGCCATCATCTCCCATTGCAAAAGCGCACCAACCGCCGTAAACAGGTTCGTATTTTGCGGGATCTTTTTTCAGGAGTTCTTTATTTTTTTCCGAAGAAGTATAATAAATGGCTCCGTTTACATTGACCGCAAATTCTTTTTTCCCTTTTACCGCTTTTTTCTGTTCGATGTAGGAAACGGGATCATAACCCTGAATTGCCAGTTTGTTTTCTAAATTTCTATGTTCTGCTTTTTGGGAAAATGCCAAAAAAGGAAGCAGAAATACGAGAATGAGCGTGAATGTATTTTTCATAATTTTTTAATTAAAGTTGTTTAGATAAAATGTTTTAACCGCAAAAGAATCAAAAGTTTGTATCGGATTTTAGATTTTCAAAAGTTTTCAAAATATGCGTTTTTGCTTTCTTTTATGTTTCTTTTTATTAGTCATTTCTTTTGCCACTTTTGCGGTGAAAATTTTTAATTAAAGCTGTTTTACAATATCCTCCAGCGAAGCTCTTTCTTTGTAATCTGGATTGAAGTGTCTCCAGATTACTTTTTGATTTTCATCTAAAATATAGGTCGCAGAAACGGGCAGTCTTCCGGAATCATCGGAACGACTTTTCTTAAAATCGTCTCCCAATCGGTTTTCGTAGAAATCGAGCGTTTTTTTCTCGGGTGTGTACAGAACATCAAAAAGTTCTGCTATTCTGTAGTTTTCATCATATAAAACGGAATACGCGGTTTTTGTTTTGCTGATGGTTTTTGCGATAAACTCAGGTTTTTCGGGAGAAATGATGACCAGTCTTGTGTTTTTTGACTGTAATTCGGGAGCAAGATTTTGTATGCTTTCAACATATTTATTACAATACGGACACCATTGTCCACGAATGAAAACCACCACGGTTTTCTTTTTTTCCTGAGACAGAGAAAATGTTTTTTCAAACTGATCTTTTGCTGTAAAGTTGGGAATCGTTTCACCCACCATTTTGCCTTTTACGTCGTCTAATGTTGGTGTTTTTTTGTCCGGATTTCTCTTTTCCAAAACTGATTGTCCGACCGTCAGAAATTGTTTGGCGTTGTAATATCCGTAATCGTATTGCACCAATTCGCCGTTCTGGTCTAAGAAAAGAAAGGAAGGATAATTAACGATTTTGAATTTTTTTGCAAGTTCTGTCCCTTCTTTTTCGGCATCAATATAAAGGCTGATGAAATTTTTATTGAAAAATTCTCCCAATTCAGGATTCGGGAACGTATTCTTTTTCATCAGTTTACAGGGACCACACCAAGTGGTGTACAGATCGATGAAGATGAGTTTGTTTTCCTGTTGTGCCAGTTTTTTGGCTTCTTCTAAATTTTTAGTCTGAAATTGAATTCCGGTTTTGCTTTGTGCATTGAACGAAATGGCAACTAAGAAAAAGAACGTATAAATTATTTTGGTGAACATAAGATAAAGTATTTACTATGAAGTTCCCAAAAACAGAAAAAATCACCCGGCGAAAAGGTGATTTTTTAATTATTTTATTTAAAGTGTTGATAATCAGTTTTAAAAATTATCATCTTTTTTTATTTTTCGGATTTGTTCCACACATTTATGCTTTTGATTTTGCGCATTGTGCTTGGTGGAATACTTGTATTTTTCCTGTATTTCTTCCATATTTTTATTCTTCATAAAAATATCGTGGATTAGGGTTTGGCAATGAGAAGAAATTTTATTGATGTAATCATTAAGTTTATCATAATAATCCCTTTCATTTTCTATCGCCTGATTGATCTCTTCTTTATTTTCAAAATAATAGCTTTCGTGCATTTCCACAAAAAAGTTTCGGTTGCGCAATTTTTTCAGCCAAAGGTTTTTGGAAATTCCGGTAACGTAGTTCGCAAGACAAGTGTAGGCTTTGAAATCGTCATCATATAATTTTTCGTACAGAATAATTAAAGCGTCCTGAAAAACATCTTCTGCATCTTCAGAATTTCCTTTGTTGGAAAGAACAAATTTTCTGGTGTAGCCGAAATATTTCCGGTACAGAATACCAAAGGCAACATTGTTGTCCTTCTGGAAATCTTCTATTGCTAAAGTGTTTGTTGTTCTTTTGTTCATTTAATCTTCAGAACTTTCTCTGTGTTTTTCGTTGCCATACATCTTCGGTCCTGCCTGAAAGGAATAATTCCCAAAACCGAATCTTCACCGTCGGTAAGGAGCCAGATTTCCTGCCTTGCTAAAATAGATATTTTTTCGTCCCTAAAAAACTTAGAAACTTTCTTTTTCCCCGAAAATCCTGCCGGAAAAAATTCGTCACCGTCTTTCTGCCTTCTTAAACGCAGTGGGAAACAAAGTTTTTCTGCATCAAATTCCCAGTTCAAACGGTTATTGATTTGCTCAATTTCAATGATATTTTCGAGATTAACGGTAATCTGGTTTTCAGAAAAGTCAAAATTTTCCATCAGAAGAATTTCAGCATCACTGCGCTTTTCAAACTTCCATTTTCCATCTTCCGTCTTTTTGCTTAAAATCAATTCATCATAATTGACGATCAGCAGATAATCTTTTGAGAAAAAAGAACTTCCGTTTTCAGCTTTAAAAATTTTTGGAATTTCTTCTTCCTGATTAAAACCATACTTTTTAAGGATCTCAAATTTCACAAAATCACTTTCTTCATTCAGCTTATCTTTGGATAAAACTGTATATTCTCTGTTACAAACCGAAATCCTGTTTTCTATTTCCTGAATCTGCTGCTGAACAAAATCTTTGGTCTGATTTAAATAAGAAGAGCTTTTTTTGAAATTTTCCAGAAAATGATCGTTGGTTTCCATAAGTTTCGGAACAATTTCGTTTCTAATTTTATTTCTTAAATAATCATTTTTCTTATTAGACAGATCTTCACGGTATTCAACATTATTTTTTTCTGCGAATTCGTAGATTTCTTTTTTTGTGAAATTTAAAAGAGGTCTTAAAATGTGATTGTCGTTTGCCGGAATTCCGCTCAATCCGCTAATTCCGGCTGCTTTTGAAAGATTGATGATGAAAGTTTCCAGTTGATCGTTCAGATGATGCGCGGTGACTAAAAATTCCAGATTTTCTTCTCTTTGAACATTTCTGAAAAATTCATAGCGCAGTTCTCTTGCCCAAAGCTGAATAGAATGTTCCGGTTTCTGGTCTTTTTCTGAAACTTTGTATAAATGAAATTTAATATGGTTTCTCTCACAAAAATCCGCCACCGTTTTCTGATCCAGATCCGAATCTTCTCCACGAAGTTTATAATTGATGTGGGCAATCTGAAAAAGAATGCCTAAGTCCTTAAAACAGTGTGCTAAAACCATAGAATCTGCACCTCCGCTCACCGCAAGAAGATAGGTTTCTTTCTCAGGTTTTTTTATGAGTTTCAGAAGCTGATTTTGGAACAATAATTGTGTAAGCATAGAGCTTAGGATTTCTTTTAAGCAAAGATAACTCATATTATTAAAATGAATTTTGTTACCTTTGAAACGTTTAAAAAAGTTTATTTATGAAGATTTTTAAAATTTTAGCGGCTTCGGCAGTGGTGTTGGGAATGACATCTTGTGTAAGTAAAAAACAGTATGACGCACTTAGCGGAAATTACAAACAGTGTATTGAAAATATCGGCGAAAGGCAAAGAGAAATTCAGGATTTGAAATCTCAGAATTCGGCTTTGGCAAGTGAAAATAATCTATTGAAGAGTCAGCATGATGCTTTGAAATCATCTTTAGATGCTTGTCTTTCTAATACAGGAAAAAGTTCTGCTAATATTGATAAGTTGGTTGGAGAAATTAATGCTTCAAACTCATATATTAAGCAGCTTATCTCTGCAAATGCTAAGAACGACAGCTTGAATCTGGCACTTTCTAACAAACTGAAAAGATCTTTGGATAATGTTACAGATCAGGATGTTCAGGTAAAAGTTCTTAAAGGAGTGGTGATGATTTCATTATCAGACAAAATGCTTTACAAAGTAGGAGATTACAACGTTTTGCCTGCAGCTCAGGAAGTTTTGGGTAAAGTGGCAAAAGTAATTAATGATTACGATAAATACTCAGTATTAATTGAAGGAAATACAGATAATTCGCCATTAAGTTCTGCAAATCTTCCTAGAGATAACTGGGATCTTTCTGCTTTGAGAGGTACCGCTGTTGCAAAAGTGCTTCAGACTCAGTTTGGAGTAGATCCGGCAAGAATTACTGCTGGTGGTCGTTCAGAATACAATCCTAAAGCAACGAACATGAGTGTTACAGGAAGAGCGGAAAACAGAAGAACAGAAATTATTATCATGCCTAAATTAGACGAGTTTATGAAACTTATGGATATTACTCCTAAGAAATAACTTTCATTTACATATCAATAAAAATCCTGGAATTTTTTCCGGGATTTTCTCTTTTCTCAATTAAAATAAATTAAAAAGATGTAACTGCTTTTCTGGATATTTTTGAATGTATTGAGGGCTTTAGATTTGATAAAAATTTCTTTTCATCATCGCAGGTGTGTTTCAATTTTCCATGAATGCAGCGTAACAAATGTAGATGGTTTTTATATATCGGGGCAATCCGTATTTTTACGGAATTTAATTGCATTTTTACCTAGTAGAAATATTCATAATTAATGTAAATTTGAAAAAGAAAATAAAATAATGAGCTTTTTTGAAGAAAAAAATCCAGAAATGGATCGCTATCTGGAGAACCACGCTTCTTCCGAGCCGGAAATTCTAAAAAAACTGAGAAGAGAAACTTTTCAGAAAACTACACAGCCACACATGATTTCCGGGTATCAACAGGGAAGACTATTAACCATTATTTCTAAGATGCTGAATCCTAAAAATGTGTTGGAAATAGGCACTTTTACAGGGTATGCAACGCTGTGTCTTGCTGAAGGATTAAAGGATAACGGTAAAATTACCACTTTAGATGTTAATGAAGATCTCGCCTATCTTCCAAGAAAATATTTCGGCGAAAGTAAATTTTCTGCTCAGATAGATTTCAAAATTCAGGATGCAAAAGAATTTCTAAGAAATACAGATGAGGTTTTTGATCTTGTTTTTATCGACGCCGATAAAGAGAATTATGCAGAGTATTTTAGATTGATAAAACCTAAAACGCAGTCGGGTTCAGTCATACTTTTTGATAATGTTCTGTGGTACGGAAAAGTGCTGGAAGAAAACCCTAAACAAAAATCTACCCAGATAATTAAAGAGCTTAATGATTTAATTGCAAAAGACGACGATTTTGAAAATCTTATTTTACCTTTGCGAGATGGAGTAAATTTCCTCAGAAGAAAGTAAAAACAATGAAAAGATTACCGTATTTCTAGTTTTTTTAATCTTCAAAACCATTCAATCTTTTAATAAAATACTAATGAATAAAGGAGTTTGTATTGTTACCGTTGCACCTGTGCGTGCAGAAAATTCGGACAAAGCAGAAATTGTTACCGAAATTTTATATGGTGAAAGTGCAGATATTTTAGAAGTGAATAAAAACTGGACTAAAATAAAAATGCATTACGACGGTTATGAAGGTTGGATGGATACCAAACAGATTAAACCGGTTTCTGATGAATATCTCATCAATAGAAAAACTACCATTATTACAGAAGATTTTGCGTCTATTATGACGAACGACGGGAAAACACTTCTTTCCATGGGTTCGGAAGTAGAATATCCTGCCGTAGCTTCGCGCAGAAGCCATGATTTGAGACAAAGCATAAGTTTAACAGCCAAAGAATTTCTTAATATTCCTTATTTATGGGGAGGCAAAAGTTTTTTTGCGGTGGACTGCTCTGGTTTTGTTCAGTTGGTGTATAAAATTCATAACATTAAATTGCCAAGAGATACGTATCAACAAGCTGAAGTAGGGGAGGTGTTGAGTTTTGTGGAAGAAAGTCAGCCTGGAGATTTAGCATTTTTCGAAAATTCAGATGGGAAAATTATTCATGTCGGAATTATGCTGGAAAATCAAAAAATTATTCACGCATCCGGAAAAGTAAGGATTGATACGCTTGATTCCAGCGGTATTTTTAATCAGGAAATGAACAAACATACACACAAGCTTCGGGTTATTAAAAACGTTCTTTAAAACTTTTATGGGAGTCATTTTTTTTTATCTTTTTGATTTTTTGAATCTGCTTATAGTTTTGCTTTTGTGGGTTTACACCATCAGAATGTATAAAAAACTTCCTGAGAAAATCCCTACTCATTTCGATTTTGAAGGAAAGCCCGATCAGTTTGGTAAAAAAGGATTTGCGTTCTTTTTACCGGTTTTATCGGTGGTTTTTTACATTACCTTCATTGTCATTACTCAAAATCCTGAGAATGGTAATTTCCCGATTCAATTAACGGAAGCCAATCATGAAATTCAGTTTTTTATCATGGTTCTTATGTTGAAATGGCTTTTGTTTTTGGTTGTATTGATGTTTTTGAATATTCAGGATTATATGCTGAGATATAGTTTGGATTCTCAAGCGAAAGCAAAAGTTCATATTCTGTTATTTTTACCGTTTATATTTGTAAGTATAATGTCTGCAATCATCTTTTCTTATATCTACAAATAATTTATTTAATTGGTAGAAATGAGCATTAATCTAATAGTAAAACAGCAATATTTTGTTTGAAAATCTAGATACAATCCATTTTTTAAAGCTTTAACGAATTTATAATGTCTTTTTTATATACCATATTTGTCTATTTGCTCACTTTCGGGATGAAGGTTTTATCGTTATTTCATGATAAAACTAAAAAAGGAGTTGAAGGGAGAAAACAGTCTTTAGATATTGTAAAGTCTACATTTTCTCCTTCGGATAAAGTTTTGTGGATGCATGCAGCGAGTTTGGGAGAATACGAACAGGGGCTTCCTGTTTTAGAGAAATTAAAAGAAAATTTTCCGTCACATAAAGTTTTGGTTACTTTTTTTTCTCCATCAGGATACGAAAATGTAATTAAGAAAAAACATGCAGCAGATGCAATATGTTATCTTCCATTCGATCAAAAAAGAACAGTAAAAGAGTTTGTCTCCCAATTTAACTGTGAGATTTTTTTTACTGTAAAATACGATTATTGGTATCATCTTTTAGCTGAACTTAAATCGAATAAGGTTAAAGTTTTTGTGATTTCTGCATTGTTTTATGAAAATCAGGCTTTTTTTAAAACGTATGGTAAATGGTTTGTAAATCAGTTGAAAAAAAATATTACTTGGTTTTTTCATCAAACCCATACATCGTATGTTTTAGCGAAAAGCATCGGTTTACTAAATTCTTCGGTGAGCGGTGATACTCGCTTCGATAGAGTGAAACAATTAAGAGAAAGAGATAATTATGTAGAATATATTGAAGAATTTATTGGAGACAAAAAAACAGTCGTTTTCGGAAGTTCTTGGGGCGCGGAAGAGAAAATCGCTAAAATGGTGCATGAAAATAATTCAAAAAACAAAATAATTATTGCTCCACACGATTTAAAAAGAGTCGAATTTCTTAAAAATATTTTTCCTGAAGCTTTATTGTATAGTGAATTAAAGAACTCGGAGAATATCAATCTGTATGAAGCTGAAATTCTTGTCATCAACAGCATTGGGCTTCTTTCAAAACTTTATTCTTATGCTGATGTTGCGGTTGTTGGCGGAGGTTTTCATGATGCAGGACTGCATAATATTTTAGAAGCGGCAACATTCGGAGTTCCTGTAATATTCGGAAATCAGTATAAGAAAAATCCAGAAGCAGATGGTTTAATTGCTGCAAAAGGGGCGAAATCTTTTGATGAAGAAAAATCTGCTGCAAATTTTGTTTTAAAACTGTTAAAAGACGAAAAGCTTTTGGCTGAAATGTCTTTGAATGCAGAGAACTTTGTAATGCAACAACCCAATTCTACGGCATTAATTATCAAAAAAATTCTTTCACTTTAAAAACCCTTGGTTTTTGATGTCTTTTATAATGAGTTCGAAATGATCCGGTATTTTTTCCGCATTTAGCCATCCGAATTCTATTCCGTTATTAATGAAAAGCTTTTCCAAATAAATGTTGGAAGTTACTTTTTGGTAAACTTCATCCAAATATTCATTAATTTCAAACCAATAATCTTCGTCTAGTTTTTTAGTCGAGATTAATGCTTTCATGACTTTATTGATGAGGTAAAGATAGAGTTTGTAAACATCATTAAATCTTAACCGACTCAATTTATCATTGTATTCTAAGATTTGGGTAACTAAAATAAGATTGAGAGATACCTCTCCGAATTTATCCGATGTTACCTTTACATGCTCTGTAATTTCCGCGCTGATGCTTCTTATCAGCACAACAAAATATTTTTGGTTACTGATGTATTTTGCTGCATCATCTACATTTTTACAGATAATTTCTTCCATTTCATTCCGTTTCTGGTCTGTGGTTTCTTCCTCAATCAGTTCGAAATAAAGTTTTTTAGATAAAATTTTATCCTTTTTAAGCAACCTGAAAATGAGCCTGTCTTTTTCTATAGAAGAAAGCTGGCTTAATGCGTTTTTAAATTCTTTAGAATATTCCATCAGTTAAATATTTTTGAATATTTCAGAAAACCGTTCATTGCCCAATTTGCTGTGTAGTACAGGGATTTTAAAGTGGAAAATTTCATAAAATCTTTATACACCAAATATTGATCTTTTACAATGTTCTGTTTTTTTCTCGATATACTTGTAGGGTGCATTCTGTATTTTGCCATGGTTTTAGGCAATGGTTTTCCTTTTGGGATTTTTTTTAGAAGATTCAGCCACATAACATGATCTTCGCGTTTGCTGCCTTCAGGAAAAAATTCTTTTCCCACCCTTTTAGAATCGTACATAGAAGATAAAAGAGAAAGTCGGCAGGTTTTCAGTAAATTATTAAAAGTAACTTCTGTATCGGCCTTAAAATCTTCAATTTTCGGAACTAAATTTTCATCACATCTTGCATAATTAGAATATGCGATTTCTGCTTTTTCTTTTTTCATAAAAGATACCATTTCTTCAAGAAAACGAGGTTCCCAAAAATCATCTGCATCTAAAAATGTAATGTATCTTCCTTTCGCTTTTTGCAGTGAAATATTTCTTGCATGTCCGGCGCCTCCGTTTTTTTTAGAAATAGTGAGAACAATTCTCGCATCAGATACTTTTTGGATAATATTTACAGAATTGTCAGTAGACTGATCGTCGGTAATAAGCCATTCCCAATCGGTGAATGTTTGGTTAATAACAGACTGTATGGTTTCTTCCAAAAAGGGTGACGAATTGTAGCACGGGGTAATAATGGAAACTTCCGGCATGTGTTTTTTTTACAAATATAAGGCTTTGAAACGGCACTCTCAGATAACAATTTTGCAGATATTGCAAATTATACTTCCAAAATTTAAAAAAAATAGTGTGATTTTTAAAAAAAGTCATAATTTTAAGCCTTGAAAAATTAGATCTATGAAGAAATTAGCCTTAATATTTGCAGGATTATCATTATTAGCGTTTACAGGTTGTAAAGATGACGAAACTCCGGAGCAGGTATTTCCCCTCGTAGGAAAATGGTCCCCTACTAAAGAAGTGAAAACTCAGGTTTCTGCTACCGGTGCAGGATTTTCGGATGAAATAGTATACACAGATTGCCAGAAAGAATCCCGATGGGTTTTTAATGAAAATTCTACTGGGCAAAGAACCAATAGAGATTTAGCAGGTTCTACACCTACATGCAGCACAATTTCTCAACGTAATTTTTCTTATGTTTATAACCCGTCTGAGAAAAATTTAGAAATAAAATATCAGGGAACTGTAGTGGTAGAAAAAAGCAAAGTCATTTTGCTGGATGATAAAACGATGAATCTTAAATTTGAAGATACAACAGATCCAACAGTATATAAATCTACAACATATACATTCAAAAGAGTTACTCAATAAGTACTGTATTGAATTACCTTTATAATAATCCTGTCATTGGTAGTGGCGGGATTTTTTTGTGCTAATTTCATTTGAAATTCATATCAATTTCTTTTAAATTCATTATTTTTGTGTTTCAGGATGTAAAAAAGATCTGTTTTGCGTCCATCATTTAACTTAAAATAATTACGAAGCGTGTTTTACGATCATCAGCAGATAGAAAAAAAGTGGCAGAAGTACTGGGAAGACAATCAAACCTATAAAACTTCCGATAATACAGATAAACCTAAATTTTATGTTCTCGATATGTTTCCGTATCCGTCTGGAGCGGGGTTGCATGTGGGACATCCGCTAGGATATATTGCTTCGGATATTTATGCAAGATACAAAAGGCATCAAGGATTTAATGTTCTTCACCCGGTGGGCTACGATAGTTTTGGTCTTCCTGCGGAACAATACGCAATTCAGACAGGAACTCACCCTGCAATTACTACACAACAGAATATCACAAGATATGAAGAGCAATTACGGAAAATTGGTTTTTCTTTCGACTGGAGCAGAGAAGTAAGAACTTCCGATCCTTCTTATTATAAGTGGACGCAATGGATATTTATTGAGTTATTTCATTCATGGTATAATAAAGACTCAGATAAAGCAGAATCCATCAAAACTTTAATTCAGCATTTTGAAGAAAAAGGTACAGAAGGACTTCATGCCAATCAAAATGATGAGCTAAATTTTACTGCGGAAGAATGGAAAGAAGCTTCTGAGATAGATAAAGAAGATATTTTGCTTAATTACCGACTTGCTTTCAGAGCAGAGACAACTGTAAACTGGTGTCCGGCTTTAGGAACCGTTTTAGCCAATGATGAGGTAAAAGACGGGAAATCTGAACGAGGTGGTTTTCCGGTTTATCAAAAGAAAATGATGCAGTGGAGTATGAGAATCTCTGCATATTCTGAAAGACTATTGCAGGGATTGAAAACTTTAGACTGGCCACAACCTTTGAAAGATTCTCAGGAATACTGGATCGGAAAATCTCAGGGAGCACAGGTAGAATTTGCTGTTGAAGATTATGATGAAACGGTTACCGTATTTACTACCAGACCAGATACCATTTTTGGGGCAACTTTTATGGTTTTAGCACCAGAGAATCCTTTGGTGGAAAATATTACAACGCCCGAACAGAAATCTGAAGTAGATTCTTATATTGAAGAAACTTCGAAGAAGACCGAAAGGGACAGAATGGCAGACGTGAAAAATGTTTCCGGGGCTTTTACGGGTAGTTATGCTGTAAATCCTTTTAGCGGAGAAAAAATGCCTATCTATATTTCAGATTATGTTTTGATGGGATACGGAACGGGAGCGGTAATGGCAGTTCCTGCACATGATGAACGAGACCATAGGTTTGCAAAGAAATTTAATCTTGAAATTAAAAAAGTTGTAGAAACGGACGAAGATATTCAGGAAGCATCTTATGATTCTAAAGATTCCGTTTGTGTAAATTCTGATTTTTTAAATGGTTTGAATTATAACGAAGCCAAAATCAAAATTATTGCCGAAATAGAAAATAAAGGAATCGGTCACGGAACTACCAATTACAGACAGCGCGATGCAATTTTCTCAAGACAGAGGTATTGGGGAGAACCGGTTCCTGTATACTATAAGGATGGTATGCCATATACTTTGCCAGTTTCTGCATTGCCTTTGGAGCTTCCCGAAGTTGAAAAATATTTGCCAACCGAAGACGGAGATCCGCCACTTGGGAATGCAAAAACATTCGCTTGGGATGAAGCAAATCAAAAAGTGGTTGATACAGATTTAATTGATGACAAAACTGTTTTCCCATTAGAATTATCAACAATGCCGGGTTGGGCAGGAAGTTCGTGGTATTTCTTAAGATATATGGATCCGCATGATGAGGAGGTTTTCTGTAAAAAGAACCTTTCGGATTATTGGGGACAAGTAGATTTGTATATCGGTGGAAGCGAGCACGCAACAGGTCACTTATTATATTCCCGTTTTTGGAATATGTTCCTGAAAGACAGAGGTTATATTGAACAAAATGAACCTTTCCAAAAGTTGATCAACCAAGGGATGATTTTGGGAATGAGTGCGTTTGTTTATAGAATAGATGGAACGAACCAATATGTATCTAAAAATTTAGCTAAAGATTATAATACTCAAGCAATACATGTTGATGCATCTTTATTAAAAGGTGCATCGGACGAATTAGATACCGAAGCTTTCAAAAAATGGAGACCAGATTATGCCGATGCTGAATTTATTTTGGAAGAAGGAAAATATATCACAGGTCGTGAAGTAGAAAAAATGTCCAAATCCAAATACAATGTGGTAAACCCGGATGATATTTGTGAAGAATATGGAGCAGATGGTTTAAGATTATATGAAATGTTCCTTGGGCCATTAGAACAATCCAAACCTTGGAATACGCAAGGGCTAAGCGGAGTTTATGGTTTCCTTAAAAAATTCTGGAATCTTTATTTTGACGGCGATACATTCTCTGTTTCCGATGAAGAACCTACAAAAGCTGAATATAAAGTTTTGCATACTTTAATCAAGAAAGTAGTTTACGATATCGAAAACTTCTCTTTCAATACATCGGTTTCTTCTTTTATGATAGCCGTAAACGAATTGCAAAAAATTAAATGTAATAAACGCAATATTTTAGAGCCTTTAGCCGTTGTAATTTCTCCGTATGCTCCGCATATATGTGAAGAGGTATGGAATTTGTTGGGATATCAGTCTTCTATCGAATTTGAAAAGTTCCCTGTCTTAAACGAGGAATACTTGGTAGAAGATGAGATTGAATATCCGGTAAGTTTTAATGGTAAAATGAAGTTCAAGTTAGCACTTCCTGCAACATTGTCGGCTCAAGAAATCGAAGATTTGGTGATGGTTAATGAGAAAACAATAGAGGTTTTAGCAGGAAATTTACCTAAGAAAGTCATTATTGTCCCTAAAAAAATTGTAAATATCGTAATTTAAAAAAAAATTAACATTGCAAATTTGAAAAAAATAGATACTATTTTTTTTTAAGTTTCTAATGTAATTTTTGAAAATGAAAATTATTAATAATATTTTTAAATATAATTACAATATCGAAATCGGAATAAATTATTCTTGTTGAAAAATGAGAAAATCTTATTTCATGGTATTGGATTTTAATTAATTTTGCCTTTATTTTACAACCTTAAAAATTTAAAACAATATAATTTAGTTAAATATGGAAATGAATGTTTCAAAAAATGATGAGCAAGTAGTTGCTAAAAAAGCAGGAGGTCTTAATCCAGCTGTAATTATTCCTATTCTATTGGTTATAGGGATTTGTATTTATTTATTCGTATTAGGTAACCCAGGTAACTTTAAGGATGCTGAAAAATTGGGTTCTGGTTCGGTAGCTTTTTCTAGTGTGGAAGGTAAAGACATTCATCCAGAATCGTTTTTAGGAATTATCTACAAAGGAGGTGTTATTGTACCTATTCTAATTACTTTTATGATTACTGTAATCGTTTTCTCTTTTGAAAGATATTTTATCTTGAGCAAAGCAGCAGGTAAAGGTAACTTAGATAACTTCGTGGTAAAAGTAAGAGGTTTACTTAACCAAAATAAAATCGACGAAGCATTAGAAGAGTGTGACAGACAAGAAGGTTCTGTAGGTAATGTTGTTAAAGAAGGTCTTACGACTTACAAAGCTTTATCTCATGATACAACTTTGAACAAAGAACAAAAAATGGTTGCTCTAAACAAAGCAATTGAAGAGGCTACAACTTTAGAAATGCCAATGTTAGAGAAAAACATGATGATTTTATCTACTTTGGGAACAGTTGCAACTTTAATTGCATTATTAGGAACAGTAATCGGGATGATTAAAGCATTCTTCGCACTAGGTTCTGGTGGTGGTACTCCAGATGCTGCTGCACTTTCTACAGGTATTTCTGAAGCATTAATTAATACAGCTTTAGGTATTGGTACATCTGCAATTGCAATTATCCTTTATAACTTCTTTACATCTAAAATTGATGGGTTAACTTATAAGATTGATGAAATCGCAATGAGTATCCAGCAGTCTTTTGCAGAATTCAACTAAGAATTAGCAAAATATTTGCATAATTTAGAGAGAAGTTTAATTAATAAAATACAATAATAATGGCGAGAGTCAAACCAAAAAGACACGGAGTAATTACGGACATGACGGCAATGTGTGATGTTGCGTTCCTATTACTTACGTTCTTTATCTTGACCACTCAGTTTAAGAAACCTGATGTGGAGCAGATTAAACCGCCATCTTCAATATCAGAAACATTACTCCCTGATGCAAGTTTAATGACCATTAATGTTACAGCAGACGGAAAATTTTATTTCCAGCCTGTAGATAATGCTTCAGAAAGAGTAGAACTTCTTAAAAAAATGGGTAAGAAATATAATCTTCCAGATTTCTCAACAAAAGAGATTGCTTCATTCCAGAGAGTGCAGGCGATTGGTGTCCCAATGACACAGCTGAAGAGTTATTTAGACTTACCTGAAGATGAGCAGAAGAATTATAAGAGTCCAACAGGAATTCCTATGGATAGTACAAATAAACAATTGGTAGATTGGGTAGAACAGAGTTTAAGTGTTAATCCTAATTACAAATTAGCAATTAAGGGTGATGTTACGACGCAGTATCCTAAAGTTAAAAGTTTATTTGAGGGTTTAAGAGATATAGATTTTCTTAAATTTTGGTTGATAACATCTCAAGAAGGTAAACCTTAATCATTTAGAAATGGCAGAAGTACAAGTACAGGAAAAAGGCGGCAAAGGCGGCAAAGTACGTTCCAAGAAACAGAATACCAGAGTCGATATGACTCCAATGGTGGACTTGGGTTTTCTATTGATTACCTTCTTTATGTTCACGACTACATTCTCTAAACCGAATGTTATGGATTTGGGTCTTCCGGCAAAACCGAAAGATGAAACAAAAAAACCACCTCCAACAGAAATTAAACTTTCAAACTCTATATCTTTATTGTTAGGAAAAGACAATCGTATTTTTTGGCATCAGCAAGACAGCGGTTCGCTTAATGACCAAAATTTGAACGAAACAAACTACGATAGAGAGGGAATTAGAAAAGTAATTGAGCAAGCAAAAGCAAGAGCGGCAGATAAAACTAAATTTACAGTAATTATTAAACCGACAGACGATGCAGTATATAAAAACTTTGTAGATATTCTTGATGAAATGGCTATTACCAAAAGTGAGCAATATGGGGTTACAGACCTTAAGCCTTGGGAAAAAGCTATTTACGACAAGAGAGTAGGAAATCCGGCAGGAGCCGCTTCTGCAACAAAGTAGTTTAACCATTAAATTCGAAAGAAAATGGCAGATGAAAATATTTACAGTCAAAATGCTACCTTAGATGAGATTGTATTTGAAAATAGAAATAAAGAATACGGAGCATATGATATAAGACATCAATATCCTAGATTATTGACAAAATCTTTTATCATCGGAACATCTCTATTCTTAATTGCAGCTCTTACACCTTTCATATATCTAACTATTAAGAAAATGAATGCTGAAGAAAAGCAGGAGGTTCAGCTAGATTTGAAAGATGTATTGCAAGACGATCCTATTATTGAACAACCTAAAGAAGAAGAACCACCTCCACCTCCTCCACCTCCTAAAGAGGAAGAGAAAATCGAGATTATTCAGAATGTTGTTCCTGAACCGGTAAAAGCACCGAAAATTGAAACGCCACCGCCACCAATTTCTAAACAGTTAGAAACAACAACAGGTTTGGAGAATCAAGCAGGTGTGAAAGTTCCTACAGCTTATGCTCCACCACCAACGCCTCCATCTACAGGTACAAAAGCTTCTACTGCGGAAGTGAAGCCACAGGTTACTAATGATGTTTACGAATCTGTAGACCAGTCTGCAGACTTTACAGGAGGAGGTTTAGCAGGATTCAGAAAGAAATTTGAAAATAGTTTCGATCCTAGTTCTGTAGAAGGTGAAGGTTCTCTTAAAACACAAATTACATTTGTTGTAGAGAGAGACGGAACTTTATCACAGGTAAAAGCTACTGGTTCTAACGCTGATTTTAACAGAGAAGCTGAAAGAGCAGTAAAAAGTATTAAAATTAAATGGTCTCCAGGTAAAGTAAATGGGGAACCAGTACGTTCAAGATTCAGATTCCCTGTTTCTATGAACTTCGAATAAAATTATATTTTAATGATGATAAAAAGAGAGGCAAATGCTTCTCTTTTTATTTTTTTTGTATTTTTGTTATATGATGTTCAATTGGTTGTCCCTTGTTACAGGGATGTTTTATATAATTTTGGGAATTGTAGTAATGGTTTTCAAATTCTTTTTGGTAACGCTAGAACCTGTAGCTGCCTATCCATTGGGTGCAATATTAATTCTTTATGGTATCTTTAGAATTTTTAGGGCTTTGAAAAGATTAAAAAATAAAGAGGATGAATAGAGTTTTTTTATACTTTTTATTGTGTGTTTCTTTTCTTGGCTGCTCTAAGAATGAAAGTACCGCTCCTTCTTACAATAAAGGAAATATGACCATTCTTACAGACGAATCTTTTAAGAGCGTTGTGGAAGCATTGGCTGAAGGATATATGATCAGTTATCCAGATACAAAAATTAAAGTTCTTACGAAAAAAGAAGATTTAGGATTTTTGGATATTTTGAATGACAAAGCTAGAATTGCCGTAATGTCCAGAGATTTATCACCAAGTGAAATTAAACTTTACGAAGATCAGGTAGATCTAAAATTCACTCCGGCAAGATTCGCAGCAGATGCGGTTGTTTTTTTTGTTCCTAAAAATTCAGAAAAAAGCAGTATTACTTTTGATGAAATTAAAGAAGGACTTCAATCAGACAATAAAAATTTTGTTTTTGACGGAACCAATTCTAGTAATTTAAATTTCGTGGCTCAAAAAGTGGGTAAAAAGCCTAGAGACCTTAAGTTTTCTATTATTTCCGGAAATGTTAATTTAATTGAAGAGCTTAATAAATATCCGGATAAAATTGGAGTCATTGGTTTAAATACCATCAGCAGACCTTATGATAAAGATGCAGAAAAACTTAGAGAAATGATAAAAATTCTCCCTGTGGTAAAAGATAATAAGTCGTTTTTACCTGATGCTAATGGTTTAAGAGAAATGAAATACCCTTTTACTCGTGTTCTCTATTTTATAGCCAATGAAGGTGGTTTCAATATTGCTAACGGATTTATAAGATACTCCTGCACACAACTTGGGCAAATGGTTGTGGAAAAAGAAGGGCTTCAGCCGTATAATATTTACAGACGCGAAGTACAGATGCGTTAAAAATTCTTAATATTATTTTGTAACCAAAATAAAACCCTTATTTTGGTCTGAAAATTGTGTGATTTATTTCGTCCAATTAAAATTAGTGTTTAAAATATAAATGAAAGATATAATGATTATGAATATAAGAAAGGTTGCTTTTGGGGCATCAGTAGTATTTTTTACCAACTTTGCATTTGCGCAGACATTGCCGGACGGTATCAACAGTTTAGACAGCGATAAATATGCTGCTGCTAAAAATAATTTTACTCAAATGATTGCTAAAGAGCCATCTGCAGAAAATTATTTTTACTTAGGAAATACATTTCTGAAACAAGGTGAACCCGATTATGCAAAAGCATCAGAAAATTTCAATAAAGGATTAACGGCAGATTCTAAAAGCTATCTTAATAAAATAGGTTTAGCTTCTGTTAAATTAGGAAAAGGTGATAAATCTGCAATTGAAGAAATTCAGAAAATAGTAACAGATTCTAGAGAAAAAGATCCTGAAGTATTATTCAGAGCGGCAGAAGCTTTAACAATATTCGAAAAAAATAACTCACCAGATTTGGCAATTCAATACCTAAACAAAGCTATTGAAAAAACCAAAAAAGACATTCCTGCGTATTACTATTATACGTTAGGAGATGCATATAGACTCAAAAG
The DNA here is from genome assembly GCF_017808115.1 of Chryseobacterium sp. RR2-3-20. Lineage (NCBI taxonomy): Bacteria > Pseudomonadati > Bacteroidota > Flavobacteriia > Flavobacteriales > Weeksellaceae > Chryseobacterium > Chryseobacterium sp. RR2-3-20. The sequence continues at coordinate 24,484 of NZ_JADQBD010000004.1, forward strand.
AATTCCTGGTGAGGCAATGACTGCTTATGATAAAGCACTTCCTTTAGCTAAAAATAAAGCATCTGTGTATACAAGAATGGGTACTTTATGGATGGCTGCTCAGCAATGGCAACAGGCAAAACAAAATATTGATAAAGCTATTGCTACAGATCAAACCTATGCACCTGCGTACAAAGCTTTGGCTGCTTATGATATAAAATATCAGGAAAATGCTAAAGCTACTCAGGATCTTCTTAACTATACAAAGTATGCGGATGAAGATCCATATACACAATTAGAAATTGCAAAACTTTATTTTACTAATGAAGATTATGCTAACTCTAAAGTTGTCTTAGATAAAATATTTGATAAGATTGATGATCCTATCAAATTTAAATTAAGAGCGTATGTAAATTATGCAGACGGACAATACGCTGAAGCGAAACAAAATATTGATAATTTCGTTTCTAAAGCAGAGAAATCGAGAGTTCAACCTGCAGACCAGGGTTTAATGGGATTAATTGCTGCCGGCTTAGCAAAAACTGAAACAGACGAAGCTAAGAAAACTGCTCTGAAAGCTGAAGCTCAGCAAAAAATTGCTTTGGCAAAAGCAGCTAAAGATGAAACCTTAAAATGGGATATGGAATTGGCTAAAATTAATGGAGGAGGAGCATCTCAGGCTTCAGCGGACGCAGGTCCTTCTACTCCAGAAATTGAAGCAGCTAAAAAATTAGTTGCTGCAAATCCAAAGGATTCTGATGCTATCTATAAATTGGCAAATGCTTATCAGGATGCGAAAAACTGGAATGGGGCTGTTTTAACATGGCAGAAAATGAGTAATTTACTTCCAGATTGGGCACCAGCTTACTACAGTCAGGGATATTCTTATCAACAAGCTGGAAATAATGAAGCTGCCATGATTTCTTATGAGAAATTTATTGCAACTGTAAAACCAGCTGATATTGAGGCTAACAAACAAGCTTTAGCATATTCCTACTTCGCAATTGCTTTTCTAGAAAAAGACAAAGATGTTGCAAAAGCAAAAGATTATGTAGCAAAATCTCTTAAATTAGATCCTAGTTATCAGGATGCTATTAATCTTAACGCAGAGCTTAATAAATAGTTTTAAATAATAATTATATACTAACTTCCCATTCATTTTTGTATGGGAAGTTTTTTTAAATTTGATAGATGAATACGAAATTTGATATACTTGCCATAGGAGCTCATCCGGATGATGTAGAACTAGGTTGTGGAGGAACTTTAGCCAAATTAATTTCTGAAGGAAAAACATGTGCTATTCTAGACCTTACTAAAGGAGAATTGGGGACTCGTGGGACAGATCAAACTAGAAAGGAAGAGGCAACAGATGCTGCCAGAATTTTAGGTATAGCCGAAAGAGCGAATTTAGGTCTTAAGGATGGTTTTTTGGTTAACTCAGAAGAATATCAGTTAGAAATTGTGAGAATGATTCGTAAATACCGACCAGAGATTGTTTTGGCCAATGCAATTGATGATCGACATCCGGATCACGCTAAAGCAGCAAAACTGGTGTCAGATTCTTGCTTTTTAGCAGGGTTAAGAAAGATTGAAACGAGTATGGACGGAATCAATCAGGAAGTTTGGAGACCTAAACAGATTTTTCATTACATCCAGTGGAAAAATATAGTTCCAGAATTTGTAATAGATATTTCTGAATATTTGGATGTAAAACTTAAAGCGTGTGCGGCGTATAAAACTCAATTTTACGATCCAGATTCAAAAGAACCGGTTACTCCAATTGCAACGAAAGATTTTTTTGAGAGTTTAACGTATCGTGCTCAGGATCTAGGAAGATTGTCGGGAGTGGCTTATGCAGAAGGCTTTACTTCAGAAAAATTAATAGCAATGAAAAATTTTGACGGAATTGTTTTGTAGATTAAAAAATATGCCTATATTTGCACTCACAAAACGGTGATTGTAGCTCAGTTGGTTAGAGCGTCGGATTGTGGTTCCGAAGGTCGTGGGTTCGAGACCCATCATTCACCCCAAAAAGTACACTTTATAGTGTACTTTTTTTATTTTTATAATGTCTATTCAGATTTCATAACTTCAGATCTCTATTTGTTTAATGTGTCTTATTTTTTATGCAAAGGATGTTTCTGTAAGTTTTGTAATTATTTTTTTTATTAATTTTAAGTATTAAAAACACTGAAATGAACGAGAAATTATTGCAATATATATGGAATTATAAATTGTTTACCCATTTTGATTTTAAAGATTCAGACGGGAATTCAATTGAAATTTTGGATTTTGGAAAATGGAATTCAGATTCTGGTCCTGATTTTTTATTTGCAAAAATTAAAATTAATAATCTCATTTTAGCAGGAAATATAGAAATTCATGTGAAAGCTTCGGACTGGATTTTTCACCAGCATTCTCAAAATTCAGATTATCAAAATGTAATTTTACATGTGGTTTTTCAAAATGATGCAGATATTTTGGAATTCAAAAATAAAAATATTCCTACACTGGAGATTAGAAATTATATTGATGAGAAAATTTGCAGTAATTACCATCATTTTGTGAATGAAAGCAGATTTATTCCCTGCGAAAAAGTTTTTAGTCCAGATAAAATACCAATAGGCTTTCATGAAGAAAATCTCATCAAAAAACTGGAAGAAAAATCTTTGGTAATAGAAAAAGATTTAAAAATCCAGAAAAATAATTTTGAAGCGATACTATTCCATTATCTTGCTTATGCTTTTGGATTAAAAATAAATGCGGCAATTTTTAAACAGTTGGCAGAAACTGTAGATTTCTCAGTTATTAACAAGATTAGACAAGATAAAACCCAGTTGGAAGCTTTATTTTTTGGGCTTGCCGGATGGCTCGAAAATACAGTAGATCATCAATCTAAAATCTGGAAAAGAGAATTTGATTTTTTAAAAGCTAAATACCAGCTTCCCAATGTTATTATTTCTCCAAAATTTCTGAGGCTTAGACCAGCCAATTTTCCAACGATACGACTTTCGCAACTTGCAGATTTGTATTTTCAGCATTCTCACTTGTTTTCAGAAGTTATTTCGGCAAAGAATTCTGAGGTTTTAAAGACTGTTTTTGCCCATATTAAAGCTTCTGAATATTGGAATGATCATTATAATTTTGGTAAAATTTCGTCTGTTAACACTCAGAAAATTCTTAGCAGCAATTTTATTGAAATTATCCTCCTCAATGCAGTGCTTCCCATTAAATTTGCATACGAAAAGCATACTAATGAATATATCACAGATGAAATTCTGGAATATTACAGGGTTTTAGCTGCAGAGAAAAATACAGTGGTTGATGGCTGGAAAAATCTGGGGATAAAAAGCGAAAATTCTTTAGAAAGCCAAAGCCTAATTTACCATTACAAAAATTTTTGCGAAACAAAAAAATGCTTAAATTGCGGTATCGGATTCAAAATTTTAAAAGAACCTCGTCATGTTTGATAATCTCCGCCATAAAATGGAATGTGAATGGTTTGGTGTACTCACCAGAATGGGTGCCAAACTGGGAATTCCTGTTTCTAAACTGAGAATTTTCTTTATTTATTCCACTTTTGCTACTGCCGGTTTTTTCTTTTTAATTTATCTTGGTCTTGCGTTTACACTTTGGATAAAAGATATTTTTATTACTAGAAGACCTAGTGTCTTTGATCTTTAAATTATGGAGTTTTTACAAATTATTTCGGCAGAAGATTACCGCACGGAAAAAATTTTCAAATCTTACTGTTCTTCTTTTCCTGAGGATGAAAGAAGAGAGTGGTTTCAGTTTGTTAAATTGTTTGAGTATCCTAATGTAAAGGTTATTTCGGTTTTGAATCAGTCTGAAAATGTAGGGTATCTTATTGTATGGGAATTATCGAGTTTTCTTTTTGTAGAGCATTTTGAGGTTTTTGCAGAATACAGAAATCAAAATCTTGGTTCTAAAATAACCGATTGGCTGTTTAAAAATTTCCCAAGAATTATTCTGGAAATAGAGCCTGAAACTTTAAACGAATACGCTAAACGCAGATTTTTGTTTTACCAAAGAAATGGTTTCAGTCTTATTGATGAACTCTATGTTCAGCCAAGTTACGGAGAAGGAAAAAACAGCCTTAATCTCTGGCTTTTGGGAAATTATACACCAGAAAATTTAAGTCAGGTTAAAGATGAAATTTACGATATTGTTTACCATTAACTACCGTTTCTCTTTTTCTTTTTTTTGTGATTCTTTAATTCTTTCTACATAAACAGGAAGAGTTTCTTCCAGTTCAAACATTACTTTGTAGATGTTTTTGGCTTTAATATATCTCCGAATGTCGGGTTTTAAAATAAAGCTGAATTCCAAAAATTCCGAAATTCTCTCCGCAGGAATACCTTCTTTTACAAAATATTCATCACCGGTGCGGGTTTTTACCCATGCAATGTCGTCCTGCATATCCTCGTACTGATACCATCTTCTCTGTCTTCTGGCTTTTCCGCTAACAATATCGTATAAACCCTGTACATCCAAAAGTCCTAATGGAATTGCCATTAGAAGATTTCTTGTGTCCGCAGGAACTTCTCTTGGCTTTTCGGGACCTCTCGGAAGACCAATTGCTTTGCGAAGTTCTTCTTTTTTATCCACTTTTGTAAGCATTTTAGAATCTTTGGCTAGATTTCCGGAAAGTGGAATTATTTTAACTTCTTCTATTTCCACAGGAAGCTGGGTCATGATGATATCGGGAATGTTGTCTAGATTGTCAATTTTTTTAATCGTTCTTTCGTAGCCTTTTTTTATAAACCTGATTTCGTCCTGCAATGAAGCTTTTATGGAAAATTCACCGCTAGAATTACTGGATGTTTTCTCATTATTATTGATGTTGATAACCAGAACAGAAGTTACAATCCTGTTATTCTCGCTCATTGTTCTGCCAGACAAAATTTTTTGTCCGTATAAACAGCTTGCGATAAAACATATTAAAAGCGAAAATCCTTTTGTCTTCACCATCTTTTATTTTTGCTTTGGTGGAGCTTTATAGGTAGTAATTCTATTTAAAACAGTTCTTTGAAATCTCATTAAATCGGCATCACTCATATAACCATATTTCAGGATGTTTTTTCGCTCAAAACCTGTCTGCAGAATATAATTTACAAAATGATTGATGAATGGCTGCTCAATCTGAAGGTCTGTGAAATACTGAGTTCCAAATGCTGAAACAATATAATTGGCGAGATCCAAATCGTCCCATTTATTTTTTACTTTTCCGATAGAAAAGCCTTGTCCTTTTGGCTGAACAAATTCTCCGGGTTTTGCAGCTAAAATTCTAGGATCAGACTTTTGCGAGATGTAACGAGAAAGATCACTCTTAAGTTTCTCTACTTTTTTCGATTGTGCCAATGCCTTAGAATCGAGTTTTAAATCTCCTGTCAATCCTTTTTTAATTTCAACTTCTTCTATCAGAATAGCAGATTGTACCATGTTGATGTTAAGAGAAGATTTAGTGTCTTCGGGAGCAACTTTCCATTGAAATCTGTCGAAACCTGTTTTTACAAACCGGAGTATATCTCCAGCCCGTCCGGAAATCATAAAATGCCCGTCTCTGTTGCTGAGAACTCTTTCGTCTGTACGGATGTTAATAACATTCACGTCTGCCAATTCATGTTTTTCTTCATAAGTAATCTTACCGAAAATATATTCCTGAGCATGGATGTTGATGAACGCAATGAATGAAAAAAGAATAAGTAGTTTAATTTTCACAGAATATTGTTTTATTAAGCAAAACTAAAATTATTTTCTGTTCAGAAATGAAGTTTAACCAGACTTAACGGCTTTTAGGATATTTTTTGATTTCAGAGGGTAAAACTGTTAAAGTATTGGTTTAGAATTGTTAAAATTTCAGATTTTTTTTGATTAAATTGCATCAAATCTTTTATCAAAAAATGTCAAATTCTTATACTGTCATCAATGCATCTGCGGGATCTGGAAAGACTTATGCTTTGGTGCAGAAGCTTTTAATGATCTGTCTGCGTTATCCTAATCAACAACAGGTAATACGGAATATTCTCGCCTTAACATTTACCAATAAGGCTGCTAATGAAATGAAGGAAAGAATTCTTTCATGGCTGGGGAAATTTAAAGAAGATAATTATGCAGATAATAATGATCTTAAGAATATTCAGAAAGCTTTTGAAGAGGAAGGACTTAAAATAACTCTTGATGAACTTCATATCCGATCAAAAAAACTGCTAGATTATATTCTTCACAATTATTCTACCTTAAATATTGGAACCATAGATCGCTTCAATTCTCGTTTGGTACGTAGTTTTTCTTATGAACTTGGTCTTGCGAAGAATTTTAATCTCGAAATAGATGCAGAGCCTTTTCTTATTGAAGCGGTAGATAAAATGTTGGATCAAATCGGGGAAAACGAAAACATTTCCAACTCTTTTATGGATTATGTAGATTATAGTCTTGATAATAATGAAAGAATTAATCTCAATAAAAATCTATACGATTCTGCCAAAGAATTTGTAAAAGATATTCATTATGAACATCTTAATGATAATAAAGAATTTAATGATGAGAATTACGAAAATATCAAAAATACGTTAAGAAAAGATATTACAGCGAACAAAAAGCAGTCATTAGAATTAGCTTTACAGTCAATCGAATTATTTAAATCCAGAAATATAGAGATTGAAGATTTTGCTCAGGGAAAAAATGGTCTTGGAGGGTTTTTTCCAAAAGTTATAGAATTTTACGAGAAAAAAAGACCTGGATTTCCTTTTCCGAGCTCGTCTGAAGAATCTGTTGTAGATAAATACCGAAAAGGTACTTCTGCAAAAGCTAAACATAAAGAAACCGATGTTTTTGATATTCTGGAAGTTCTTTTAGAAAACAGAATGAAACTCATTTTGCTGTACATAGAAACTCAGAAAAAAGAGAAAATTCTTTCAGCGTTGTTGCCGTTAAAAGTAAATAAAGATATTCAGGATGAACTGAAAAAAATTGAGGAAGAAAATGATTTGGTTCTGCTTTCAAAATTTAATATTCTCATTAACGAAAACCTGAAAAATGAACCTTCTGCTTTCATCTACGAAAAAGTTGGGTCGCAGTTCCAGCATTATTTCTTCGACGAATTTCAGGATACTTCCTCTTTGCAGTGGCAGAATTTTGTTCCGTTGAGAGATCACAGTATCTCCACGGAGAATACTTCATTTACGCTTGTGGGAGATCCAAAACAGAGTATTTACAGATTCCGTGGAGGTGAAAGTAAACTTATGCTCGACATCATCAACAATAAAGAAATTTCTCCCAAACAGGCAAGTTTATTGGTCTTGAAAGACAACTGGAGAAGTGCAAAAAATATTGTTCAGTTTAATAATGAGCTTTATCAGTTTCATTCTCATCAATTGCAAGAGGAGCACCGCCAGATTTTTGGTTCAGATGGCGAACAAAATCCAAAATCTTCCATAGAAGGTCGTGTAAAAGTAAATCTTATCGAAAATCTCACCAATGAAGAATTTTATGACGATGTATCGGTAAAAATGCAGAAAGATATTCAGGAATGCCTCGATAATGGGTTTAAATTTTCGGATATTACTATTCTGTGTCGTGGAAATTTCGATATTTTCTCTTATTCTCAAAAGCTAGGAAGTCTAAAGGTGAATTATAAAGGCTTGGAAACCAATATAAAAACCATTTCAGATAAAGGGTTAACGCTGGAATTATCCGATACCATAAAAGCTGTGGTGGAGTTTCTGAAATGGGAAACCAATCCGAAAAATAAGCCCCATCTTATCATGATGATGTTTTATCTCAACCGCCTCGGGAAAATTGAAATGCAGGATTTCACTTTACAGATGAAGGAAATTCTTGAGTTACAGGAGTATGAAAATATTATCGGTTTTTTAGAAGAAAAATATTCTTTAAAACTCAAGCAAGATCAGTTTCCGAAATTTAATCTGTATAATTATATTGAATATTATATTAACGAATTTTCTTCCGGAAATAAAGAAATAGATTTTCTGTTGAATTTCCTCGAAATGCTGTTTAATTTTACCCAAAATGCAGGGGCAAGTACCAAAGAATTCCTGAAATATTGGGACGAAGAAGCTTCTAAACATACCATTCAGGCTTCGGAGAATATTGATGCCATTCAGATTATGACGATTCATAAGGCAAAAGGATTAGAATTTCCTGTAGTTTTTATTCCGATGATGAATAAAAACAGAGATTCGGAATTCAGCAATTGGTTCGAAACGGAGGCTGAAGATGTTTTAAAATCGGTCAATATCAATCAATTCAGTAAAAATCTTGAAGCGTATGATGAAGGTATAGAAAAATTTAATCAGGAAAATTCTTATAAAAATCTTGTAGATCGGCTTTGTCTGCAATATGTTGCAACTACAAGACCAGTAGAACAGCTGTTTTTTTATCTTCAAAAGGCAAATAAAACTTCTAATAATCTGGAAATTCTCGAATTTGTTGAATCTAAAAACCTTCAAAATCTTGACGAGTTTGATTTGTATGAAACCAATCCTGAAATGCTCAAAAAGCAGATTTTGCATCAAAATTCTGAATTCAAAACCCAGAATATTGAACATTTAAAAAATAAGAGCGATTCTAAAAGTTCTATACAAATTGCTACTCCTTCTAAGAATTATCAGGTAAGAAACGAGAAAGTAAGAGTTGGTCTTTTTGTACACGAACTGCTTTCAAGAATAAATACACCAAAAGATGTCGACAGAGTTTTAGAAACCTATGTTTTGGATGGGCAGATTACTCTCGAAGAAAAAACCGAAATAAAATCTGTTTTAATGAAAATTATTGATGCTCATGCTGAGTTTTTCGATGAAAAATGGCAGGTTATCAACGAAAAAGATATTATGATTTCTGAAAATGGCATGGCTAAAATCTACCGCCCCGACCGAATTTTAAAAAACGATGAAGGATATATTATTTTAGATTTTAAGACAGGTTCCGAAAACGAAAAGAATGAAAGACAAATTGAAACCTACAAAAGTGTTCTGGAAAAATTAGGTAAAAAGGTTTTAAAAACAAAACTGATTTATATTTCCTAAATGATTTCGTTTGAAAAATATAATGTTTGAATTGTCAACGAAGAATTTCGGCGGAGCCAAAGGCTCCGCCGAAATTCTATCTAATTTATAGGCTACAAAATCTCATTTTGGTATTTCAATAGTCTTTCAAAAACACTTTTTGTGGTCGGTTTGGAAGAGTTTAAATTAAAAATAAGCATTCCGCTGTCGATGTTGAAATAATACTTTTTGTCCTGATCAGAGATAGAAAACCATTTCAGAAGTCCGTTTACAATATTAATGTCCTCCCATTTTATGATGCTTTCTTTCAATAAAAAAGTATGAGGATGTTGATGTAGAGTATCAACGAAATAAATATTTTGGTCTTTAATGAAAATCATTCCGCTTCCCTGAAAAGCTTTAATTTTAAAAAACTCATTTTGAGCATTCCCAAGATTATAGCGTACAAATGCATAAAACTCAGGCTTTCCAATTTCATTCAGTAAGAGATTTTGCTTTTTTCTCCGACTTTTTGCTGCCAAATAAGCAATTAAGAAAATAATTGCCGGAATAGAAAACAGCAATACAACAAAAAAAATAATGAAAATAATTATTGGATCCATAAAACTGTATTTTAATATTGTAACCTAAGTTTAGCTTTCCATTTTATTAATCCTTATCACAAACTCATGTTATTATAATTCAGGATGTCTTTCAAAGGCTTGGGTTCTGTTGAATAGATATCGATAGGTTGCAAGCTTTCGAGTTACTTTCGTATCGAGATTTTCAGCAATTTTTATCATTTTGGGATTAAAATCGCCAATCCACTGCATTTCGGTAACTTTAAAATCGGTATATTTTCTAAGATGCTGAGTTCCCTCCCAAATCATAAATCCCTCAAGACCACGTTTCTGCCATTCCGGAATTACACCAAAAACAAGACCAACCATTTTTTCGTTTTTCCTGAATTTTTTTATCCAAAGGAATTTAAGCTTTTCCCAAATCCCAAATTTTCCATTAAGATATTTAAACCATTGGTTCGTATCCGGGAGATTCATCCACATGGCAACAGGTTTTTCATTTTCGTAAACAAACCAAGAAATATGCTCGTTGATGATGGGCTTCATCGTCTTAAACATTTTCAGGACTTTGGATGTTTCCATGCGTTTTCCTTCTCCGTGTGCAGCCCAGGCTTTATTGTAGATTTCGGTAAAATCCGCGGCAAATTTTTCCAGATTATTCTTTGTCATTGGTTTTGCAGAAATATCTGGATTTTTACTGTGTTTTGCATGCATTACCGTAAAAACTCTGGAAACATCCCCGAAGATAGGTCTTGAAAAGCAAAGCTGTTCAAAATAAATTTTGAATCCGTAATTTTCGAAAAGATCTTTATAATAAGGGAAATTGTAGTTCATGCCATAAAGAGGTTCAACGAATCCTTCGATTACCAATCCCCAGAATTTATCACGTTCACCGAAATTAATAGGTCCGTCCATCGCTTTCATTCCTCTTTCCTGAAGCCAGTTTTTACAATAATCAAAGATAAAATTGGCTGTTTCTTGGTCGTTGATGCAGTCGAAGAATCCTATTCCGCCTGTAGGTTGTTGCTGCAGATAAGTTTTGTTAATAAAAACGGCAACTTTGCCAACTGTTTCGTTATTTTTATTGATGAATAGAAAGCGTGTACATTCGCCTTCCTTAAAGAATTTATTTTTTTGCGGATTGAAGATGTCCTCAATGTCGATATTGCGTGGTCTTATGTAATTTTTGTCGCTTTGGTAAAGTCTTGCAGGAAACTCTAAAAATTCTTTTTTCTGGGAGTAGTTAAGTACTTCTTCAGCAATAATCATGGTATAAAATGATGGTGTAGCCTAAAGATAATGTTTTTCGGCTAAATTAAATATGATGAACAGATTTTATCCGTATTTTTGTTGCAAATTAAATAAAAATGGTTGATTTTACGGATAACGACGATGATATTTTCACAGGAAAAGAACATACGCCTATCAGGGAAGATGCTTTTGAAAAATCACCGGAAGAAAAGATAGAAAAAATTACCGCACTTTTTGGGGAAATTATGGAAACGTTGGGGCTCGATATGACAGACGATTCTCTTAAAGATTCTCCCAAAAGAGTTGCTAAAATGTATGTAAATGAAATTTTCGGAGGACTTTTGCCTCAGAATAAACCAGGGATTTCTACATTTTCTAACAAGTATAAGTACCGCCAAATGTTGGTGGAAAAAGATATTACCGTATATTCTTTCTGCGAACATCACTTTTTACCAATAATCGGAAGAGCACATGTTGCTTATATTTCGAATGGAGAAGTAATTGGGCTTTCAAAAATCAACAGAATTGTAGATTATTATGCGAAAAGACCGCAGGTTCAGGAAAGATTAACAATGCAGATTGTAGATGCCTTAAAGGAAGCATTAGGAACAAAAGATGTCGCCTGTATAATAGATGCAAAACACCTTTGTGTAAACTGCAGAGGCATAAAAGATACGGCAAGTTCTACTACAACAGCAGAATTAAGTGGCATCTTCAGAACCAATCCTATTACAAGACAAGAGTTTCTTCATTATGTAGGAAGCCATACTAAACTGGAGTATTAAAATGATAAAATTTAAAACAATTTCAAACCGAATTTTTATTGCAACAATTATCTGTTGTGCTTAATTTGTTTTGAATTTAATTTAAAAAATCATTTATCAATCATCAATTATAATTAATGCAACTAAAAATATACAACTCGCTTACGGGCGAAAAAGAAATTTTTAAACCCATTTTAGAAGGAAATGTAGGAATGTATGTTTGTGGACCCACCGTTTACAGCAACGTTCATTTGGGAAATGTTAGAACGTTCCTTTCTTTCGATTTTATTTACAGAAGTTTAATGCATTTGGGCTACAAGGTAAGGTATGTAAGAAATATTACCGATGCAGGGCATCTTACTGATGATGGCGATGTAAATAATGACCGTTTTGTAAAGCAAACCCGTCTCGAAAAGCTGGAGCCAATGGAAATTGTTCAGAAATATACGGTAGATTTTCATAAAGTGTTGCAACTCTTCAATCTTTTACCGCCTAATATTGAACCTACTGCGACTGGTCATATTGTGGAGCAGATAGAACTTACTCAGAAGTTAATTCAAAAAGGATTTGCTTACGAAAGTAATGGTTCTGTGTATTTCGATGTTTTGGAGTACAATAAAAGAGGTCTTAATTACGGGGAATTATCTAAAAGAAACATCGAAGAACTTTTTGCCAATACCCGCGATTTAGACGGACAGGGTGAAAAGAAAAATCCGCAGGATTTTGCACTTTGGAAAAAAGCTTCTCCGGCACATATTATGCGTTGGAATTCGCCTTGGGGAGAAGGTTTCCCAGGATGGCATCTTGAATGTACTGCAATGAGCACTAAATATTTAGGTGAAACTTTTGACATTCACGGAGGAGGAATGGATCTTAAATTTCCTCATCACGAATGCGAAATTGCTCAAGGTAAAGCTTGCAACGGAGCTGAACCTGTACATTATTGGATGCATGCCAATATGTTGACGATGAATTCTCAGCGTATGAGTAAATCTACAGGAAATTATATTCTGCCGATGCAGTTAGTAACGGGCGAAAACGATTTTTTTGAAAAATCTTTCCATCCGTCTATTGTACGTTTTTGCTTTCTGCAGGCACATTACCGTAGCGTATTGGATATTTCCAATGATGCGATGCTTGCGAGTGAAAAAGGCTTTATCCGATTAATGGAAGCCATTAAAGTTTTGAATGACATTACTCCTAATGATGAAAAGCAATCTGCTTTCCGTCTTGATGAATGGAAAAATAAAGCTTACGATGCTTTAACGGATGATTTTAACTCTCCGGTTTTAATTGCACATCTTTTTGAAGCTGTAAAATACATTTTTGCTCTAAAAGATGGTAAAGAAACTATTTCAACTAAAAAAGATTTAGAGGAATTGAAATCTGTCTTGAATGCTTTTGTATTTGATGTTTTGGGGCTTCAGACCATTGAGGAAAATAACAATGAAAAGCTGGATCAGACTCTGAAGGTTTTAATTGAATTAAGAAATCAGGCAAGAAAATCTAAAAACTTTGAACTTTCGGATCAAATTAGAGATAAACTTCTTGCAGAAGGCATCGAACTGAAAGATGGAAGAGATGGAACTTCCTACGTTTTGAACTAGAACTTTAAATATATTCCTCAAATAATTTTGAGGAATTTTTTTATTTAAAAAGTGAAAAGTAAATCATTTAAAATTTAATATTTCGAATATGAACTGTCCATGCTGTTCTGGTAAAAGCTACGGAGAATGCTGTAAGCCCTATCATTTAAAGCAAAAATTTGCTCCCACTGCTGAAGCTTTAATGAGGTCTAGGTTTTGTGCATTTGCAATTCCTAATGGAGAGTATTTAATGGATACCACACTTCCCGAGAAAAGGAAATTTCATAATAAAGAAGATTTGCAGGAATGGGGAGAAAGTAATGAATGGATTAAACTGGAAATTCTAGAAAAACCTTCAATGAGTAAAGTGGAGTTCAAGGCTTATTTTATAGATGAAGAGGGAAATGAACAAATTCATCACGAATTGTCTACTTTTAAAATGATTCAGAATCGTTGGTATTACGTAAGCGGTAAATTTTTAGATTAACGAGATATTTACGAAAATTAAACAAAAAAAGCATCCATTTGGATGCTTTTTAATATTATGTCTTAAACTTCGTCGTCAGAATCTATGGTGTAAGATCTGCTTTTGAAATCTTTATCGTGTCTTTCTGATATTACATCTTCACCTTTTTCGTTGATGATGAAATCTGTAGATTCATTAAACATTTCCTGAAAGCTTTTGAAATCTTCTTTATACAGATAAATTTTGTGCTTTTCGAATGTTGCCTCTCCGTTGTCTCCGAAGTTCTTTTTACTTTCGGTAATTGTAAGATAATAATCTCCTGCTTTCGTCTCGCGCACATCAAAGAAATAAGTTCTTCTTCCCGCTTTTAGCACCTTCGTGAAAATTTCATTTTCATGGCGTTCCTTGTAATCACTCATTATTAGATAATTTTTAATCTTGTTAAGAACAAATATAAAATATTTCTTTTAATCACAAAATTTTTTTTATGATTTATTTAACAATTCAGAAAAAAAATCCTAAGCAGTTGCAGAATCGACAATATCGCTTAAATTAAGTATTTTGTCTGCTCTTTGTGCACTCGATTCTCTGTGTGTGATGATTATTGAAGTGGCAGATTTTATTTTGGTGTCGATGTTTTCTAAAATATTCTGTTCGGTTTCAGTATCTAAAGCGGATAGAGAATCATCAAAAATGATGATATGTGGATCTTTTATTAAAGCTCTCGCAATACAGATTCTTTGTTTTTGTCCGCCGGAAAGCATTACGCCTCGTTCTCCTACCATTGTTTTATACTGTTCCTTAAAATCTATAATGTTTTTATGTACATCTGCAATTTTCGCATATTCTACAACTCTTTCGTGGGTTGGGTTGTCTATTGCGAAGCCAATATTCTGTTCAATAGTATCAGAAAAAAGGTAGCTTTCCTGTGGGATGTATCCTATGAATTTTCGGTAATTGGTTAAGTTGTGATCTTTTAAATTTTTGCCGTCTATTAAAATTTCACCTTCTGTAGGATCAATAAGTCGACAGAGCAAAAGGGCGATGGTAGATTTACCACTTCCGGTTTTACCCATAATCGCCAAAGATTTTCCGGCTTCAATTTTAAAACTTAAATTTTCAAGCGCTTTAATTCCGGTATTGGGGTAAACGTAAGAAACATTGCGGAATTCTATATCACCTTTTATTTGATAATCATCGAAATTTTTGTTGTAAATCTCAGATTGCTTATCCATAAATTCATTAATTCTCTGCATAGAAGCTTCAGCTCTTTGATTAATCGAAGTTACCCATCCAACCATAGAAAAAGGCCAGATTAAAATATTAATATACATGAAAAAATCTGCAATTTTTCCGACAGATAATTCTCCTAAAATGTATTTCTGACCTCCAATAAATATTACAGCTACATTCAGTAATCCGATTACAAAAAGGATGATGGTGAAAAAATATGCTTCTGTTTTGGCTAAGTCTAATGCTTTGTTTTGATAATCGTTTACTTTAATTCCATAATTTTTTTCGATGTATTTTTCTTTGGCGAAATATTTCACAACCCGTATTCCCGAAAAACTGTCCTGAACAAATGTTGAAATCGCAGACTGGCTTTTCTGCATTATTTTAGACTTTTTATTGATAACGGAACTTACTTTGAAAATAATATACGATAAAACAGGAAGTGGAAGTAATGTCCATAAAGTCATAGAAATATCTGTTTTAAT
This sequence comes from Chryseobacterium sp. RR2-3-20, assembly GCF_017808115.1. Taxonomy (NCBI): domain Bacteria; kingdom Pseudomonadati; phylum Bacteroidota; class Flavobacteriia; order Flavobacteriales; family Weeksellaceae; genus Chryseobacterium; species Chryseobacterium sp. RR2-3-20. The sequence continues at coordinate 39,855 of NZ_JADQBD010000004.1, forward strand.
CATGTAAACGCTGGTAATCAGCAATAAAATCAATAAATTTATTACATACATTACACCAGGACCGAGATACATTCTTACCGCTACAACATCTTCACTCAGGCGGTTCATTAAATCCCCGATGGTGGTTTGTTTGTAATCCGTAAGCGATAAATCCTGATAATGTCTGTAGATTTTATTTTTCAGCTCGTATTCTATTCTTCTTGAAGCAACAATAATGGTTTGCCTCATCATAAAGGTGAAAAATCCGGTAAGAAGAGAGCATCCTACAATAATGGCTACGTAAATTAAAACTTGCCGGTTGAATCCCAAATTACCGTTTTTAGCAAGCTCATCTACCGATTTACCTACAAACTGTACTTTATATATATTGAAAAAATTACTGGCGATGATGAATAATAACCCCCAAAACAATAGTATTTTGTGCTTCCAGAAATAAGGGTTGAGTGTTTTCAGTGCTTTCATAAACTTTCACAAAATTACAAAAATTGGAGCAGAACGAGAATCGAGTAAATTTTAAATTTCATATCTTTGCCCGCATAAAAAAGCTCTTTGAATGTTAGGAAGAAGACAAATCCGTGAGAAAGTGGTAGAAACTGTTTATTCGTACTACCAAAACCCTGTTAAAACAGATGTATTAGAAAAAAATATGTTTACAGGAATAGAGAAAATCTATAATCTCTATATTTTTCAGTTGAATTTTTTGGTAGGTTTGAAAGAGCTGGCAGAAAATCAGATGGAAATTGGTAAAAACAAATACTTCAAAACAGATTCTGATATAAATCCCAACCAAAAATTCATCAACAATCAGGTTTTAAAAAAGCTTGAAGAAAACCCTGAAAGACTTTTCTTTACCGGACAGCACAAAGATCTTAAATGGGATCTTCATGATGATATGCTGGTAAAAACTTTCCAGAGAATAACTGCCGGAAAAAGGTATCAGGATTTTATGAAAGAAGAAGGCTATTCTTTTGAAGAAGATCAAAAGTTTATCGGGAAGCTTTTCTTGAGGTATATTGCAGAAAACGACGATTTCCACGATTACATCAGCGATAGAGAGCTTACTTGGGCAGATGATATTCACATTGCCAATTCGATGATACAGAAAACCATCGGTTTTATGAAGGAAAACGAAGAAAGCAGGACGCTCATTAAAATGATGAAAGACGAAGAGGATAAGAATTTCGCCAGCAAACTTTTGAGAGATACTCTCAATAATTGGGAAGCTAATGAAAAGAAGCTTTCAGAACGTCTTGAAAACTGGGATTTGGAGAGAGTTTCTCTTATGGATAAAGTTATCTTAACGACTGCTTTTACAGAGTTGGATAATTTTAGTTTTACGCCTTCAAGAGTAATTATTAATGAATATATCGAGATTGCTAAAGTATTTGCAACCGACAGATCGAATATTTTCATCAATGGTATTTTAGACAAATATTGTAAAGATTTAAACAGAATTTAAACAAAATAAAAAATGAAAAAGACATTATCAATAATAGCTTTATCCGTTATCGGATTCGGATTGGTTTCTTGTAAAAAAGAAGAGAAAAAAGAAACTTCCAATACAGAAATTACTAATGTAGACTCTACTAATGCACCTAAAGATAGCAATTCTACAGGACAAGTAGTGCCAGAAAATGTGCCGGTTCCTGCTAATACAGCTGTAACAGGTGAAACACCTACACCTGTTAAATCTAACCAACCTATTACTACTGTTGCACTTTCTGAAAACAGTTTTGATTTTGGAAACATTAAAAAAGGTAAAAAAGTAGACCACGTATACGAAATCACTAATACAGGTAAAAATCCTTTAATTATTTCTGAAGTTAAACCTGGGTGTGGATGTACTGCTCCAGATTTTACAAAAGATCCGATTATGCCGGGTAAAAAAGGAAAAATTACTTTAAGTTTCGATTCTACTAACTTCGATGGTGCTGTTAGTAAATATGCTGATGTTTTTGCTAACGTAGATAAGTCGCCGATTAAATTAACATTTACAGCTAATATCGAAAAGTAATATGATTAATTTAGAAACAATATTTTTGCAGGCTGCACCGGGAGGAAATTCTCCTATGATGCTTATTATGATGGGGGTAATGTTTGTTGGGTTTTATTTCCTGATGATTAGACCTCAGATGAAAAAGCAGAAAATGGAGAAAAAATTTCAGGAAGAACTAAAAGTGGGAAGCAGAGTAGTTCTTACTTCTGGTCTTCATGGGAGAATTGCACAGGTTCTGGAAGACGGAGTAATTATTGAAACTCTTTCTGGCAAATTGAAATTCGAAAAAGCGGCTATTTCAAGAGAGTTCACCGAAAACCGTTTTGGTGAAAAAGCTACAAAAGCTGCGGCTGAAAAACCTGCAGATAAAAAAGAGATTGAAACCGAAAAAAAATAAATTCAGAATTTTAAAATACTTCGTTTCGGCGGGGCGGCGAAGCCGCCCCGCCGAAACTTTTTTTACATAAAAAATATTCTTTCATGAGTCAAAATATAAACAAAATGGTACTTATTTTAGGAGCTAATTCGGATGTAGCAAAAGAATGTATCAAAAAATATGTTGCCAAAGGATTTTCTGTAATTGCGGCATCTAGAAATTTACAATCTTTAGAAGAATTCGTACATGCCAATAATCTAAATTCAAAAGTTACAATTTTATATTTTGACTCATCCGATTTTGGTTCTCACCAGAAATTTTACGATGCACTTTCCGTAAAACCTCATATAGTTGTTTATGCAGCAGGATTTTTGGTGGAAAATGAAAAAGCCTTAAAGGATTTTAGCGGAACTCAACAAATGATGCAGGTTAATTACATGGGAGCCGTCTCAATTCTGAATATTGTTGCCACTGATGAAAGCAATAAAAATTTAGAACGAATCATTGGGTTGTCTTCACTTTCGGGAGTACGTGGAAGAAAAAGTAATTTCGTCTATGGAAGTACTAAAGCCGCATTTACAACCTATTTAGCAGGTTTAAGACAAGAATTGTCGCACAGAAGAATTAAAGTTAATGCTTTGGTAATCGGATATATTGATACCAAAATCAATGCTGGTTTAGAATTGAATAAAAACCTTATCATGCAGCCAGATTATGTTGCAGATTTTATTGTAAATGCCGGAAATACGTTTACTATCGTCCCCAATTTTAAGTGGAAAATCATTTATTTTATTCTAAAAATCCTTCCGGAAAGTTTGGTCGCAAAATTACCGTGATTCAGATAAAAAAAATTGAAATTTTCATTTTTTCAAGCTTGCTATTCTTTCTTACAGTCTTCTTAAACTTGATATTTTCTAAGTTTTTATTTAACTTTAGGAAAAAATAAAATATGCAGATAGAAACGCGTACCTTAAAGGTTGAGGATTATGATGAATTGGTAGAAACAATGAGAAGGGCTTATCCCCAAATGTCGGAATATGTATGGTCTAAAAAAAGTATCGCAAAACTAAATAAGATTTTTGAAGCAGGGCAAATCTGTATTACCGTAGATGATAAAATAGCAGCAGTTGCACTTTCAATTATAGTAAATTATGATGAGTTTGGGGATGACCACACTTACAGCGATATTACTGGGAATTATACCTTCAACACCCATATTTCTACCGGAAATGTACTGTATGGTATCGAAATATTTGTAGATCCGCAATATCGTGAGTTGAGGTTGGGAAGAAGATTGTATGACGCGAGAAAAGAGCTCTGCGAACAGCTCAATCTTAAATCTATAATTCTTGGGGGCAGAATTCCTCACTACCATAAATACAGTCACGAACTTTCACCCAGAGAATACATCCGAAAAGTAAGAGATAAGGAAATGTACGATCCTGTGTTGTCTTTTCAGCTATCCAATAATTTTTTGCCAATAAAAGTTCTCAAAAAGTATCTTCCTGAAGATGAAGCATCCAGAGAAAATGCAGTTTTGCTTCAATGGAATAATATCTATTACAGCAAAAAACCAAATACAATGCAGGACAGTGTGGTTAGGCTGGGTTTGGTTCAATGGCAAATGAGGCATTTTAAAGACATTAATGCATTTTACGAGCAGGTAGAATTTTTTGTGAATGTAATGGGCGATTACAAATCAGATTTTGTACTGTTTCCGGAACTTTTCAATACTCCTTTGCTTGCACCGTTTAATAAGCTTTCGGAACGTGACAGTATGATTGAATTGGCAAAACTCACCGAACAGATTAAAAATAAAATTTCCGAACTGGCAATCAGTTATAATGTCAATATCATTTCGGGGAGTATGCCGATTTTTGAAAATAATGATCTGTATAACATCAGTTATCTCTTGCATCGCGATGGAAGAATAGATGAATACAGAAAAGTACACATTACCCCGAATGAAAGAAAATATTACGGAATGAAAGGGGGCAACGAGATTAAAGTTTTTGATACCGATTGCGGAAAAATAGGACTGGTAATTTGCTATGATGTTGAATTCCCCGAATTACCAAGAATTCTTGCAGATCAGGGCATGAAAATACTTTTTGTACCTTATCTTACCGATACGCAGAATGCATATACCAGAGTTCGTCATTGTGCCGCTGCAAGAGCTATCGAAAACGAATGTTATGTAGCGATTGCTGGTTGTGTGGGAAATTTGCCGGGTGTAAATAATATGGATATTCAGTTTGGTCAGGCTGCGGTTTTTACCCCTTCAGATTTTGCTTTTCCATCCAATGCGATTAAAGGTGAAGCCACACCTAATACAGAGATGACTTTAATTGTAGATGTAGATTTGAATTTACTGAAAGATCTTCATTACAACGGTTCTGTACAGGTTTTAAATGACCGTAGAAAAGATCTTTATGATACTTATTTGAAATAAAATCCCGGAATATTTCTGCGATAAATTACAAAAAGCTCATTTTCAGTGAAAATGAGCTTTTTTTATGCATTTTTTTAGATTAAATTACCTTTAAAGCAGATTCTAAAGCCAATTCAATCATAGGTTTTAAAGCTCTTTCTCTTTCATCAGAAGAAATTTGCTCCTGAGTAGGAATAATATCGGAAACGGTAAGAATTGTTGCCGCATTTTTTCCTAATTGTTTGGCATTAGCAAATAATCCAAACGCTTCCATTTCTACGGCAGGACAGCTGTATTTTGTTGCAATCTCCGGGATTGCAGGATCTTTTCTATAAAAAATATCACTGCTGTGGATGTTGGTTGCTCTTGTTTTCAGACCCAGTTGTTCAGCCGTTTCGTTAATAACATGGTAGATATTTCCTTGGTGAGGGAGAATATCATCTTCAAATCCCCATGCAAATTTTGCGTACGTGCTTTCACTTGCCGCATTTTCCACGTTCAGAAGGTCAAAAAGTTTTACGTCATTAGAATATCCGCCGCAAGTTCCGATTCTTATGATGGTTTCCACTTCATATTCTGTAAACAGTTCAAACGAATAAATTCCGATGCTTGGGAAACCCATTCCGCTTGCTCCAACAGTTATTTCTTTTCCTTTATAAGTTCCTGTGTAATAAAAAATACCTCTTGTCTGGCTCACCAATTTTGCGTTTTCAAGAAAATTTTCAGCGATATATTTTGCTCTCAAAGGATCACCGGGCTGCAAAACTACTTTGGCGATTTCACCTTTTTTAGCACTAATGTGAATGCTCATATTTTTTGTTTTTTTAAATTTTGACAAAGATAACAATTAACTGAATGATGAAGTTGTTCTATTTTCTGAGAGATTGAAAAATATTCTATTAATGGTTTTTATTTGGAGCTGTTTCCTGCTTTCCGCTGTATCTTTTTTGTGGCAGACTCCGCTTCGCTTCGCCTGCCACAAAAAAGGATGCCGCTGCAATCAGGGCTAAAGACATTCGTAAAGTAGTTTTGCGGAACAGAGCTGAATGGATAGTGTTTTTTTTCTCGAAAAAGCATTCTAAAACAGAAAAACCGCCCACAGGCGGTTTTCCATAATCTTATATTCCAATTATTCTCTGTTTTTTACCATTACCCATCCGGAATATTTCATTTGGGTATTTTTTTTGTCATTTTCATTCCAAGTAATAGAATACCAGTAATTTCCGGTAGGAACTTTTTTGTTTCCGGAAGTTCCTTCCCATTTGTAATTATTGAACTTGCCGGCATGGAAGATCATATTTCCATATCTGTCATACACATCAAAAACAAGATTCTGTTTATTGGCTAATGCAGAATAATCTATAGCATCATTATATCCGTCACCATTGGGAGTAATTACATTAATGATATTAGGAACAACAATCGAAATTTCAATAGGATTACAATTGTATTGGTCTTTTACAAAGATTTTATGATCTCCTCTTTTCAGATTAGAGAAAACATTAGAATCTTGCCAAGAAACATTATCCATAGAATATTTGTATGGTGCAGTTCCTCCGTTTACATTGATGGTAACAGTTGTATTAGAGATGTTCACACTGGTAATTACAGGGCTTTTGGCTGCATAAACTCTTACATTCTGAATAGCAATACAGTCTCCGGTTTTAAGTTTTACCCAATAAGTACCTACTCCAATATTAGAAATTGTTTGTGTAGTGGCTCCGGTGCTCCATTCGTACTCGCTGAATCCAGATCCGGCATCCAGAGTTGTTTTGTCTTCAAAACAAATTGTTTTATCTTTCAATACTGTAGAATAAACTGGAGGAATTACTTCCAAATTTATTTTAGCGATATTATAGCAAGCATTCGCATCTGTTACTTTTACAAAAACATATCCGTTGGGAGATACATAATTCTGATAAGCAGTAATTTTATTGGTTTCGTTAATAGCATCGGTTACAGAAGGGTAATATTCTTTTGTTAATCCGGATTGAGAGGAAACATTCGCAGTAGAAAGATCGAATACTCCGGTTTTTATAACAGAATTAAAAGTACACACCTTTAATGTAGCGTCCTTAACGGAAAAACCAGAATAAAAACTTAAAGTTATTGCAGCAGAATCTGAACAGCCTTCTGAAGTGGTAACCAATGCATACACAGTTCCGGGACCAGAAACATACTGTGTAGGATTGCTAATCTGAGAAGTACCTGCATTCAGATCATTCATAGTAGGGAAATATTTTATCACCACATTACTTCCCGAAAATACGCCTGCAGTAGTAAGGTTATATAATCCCTGTCCGCTGTAATTATTGTTACATGCATACATAGTGACATCATTGGCAACAATATTTCCTTGTTTAAACTTGAAAGCTCCAATTTGTCGGCATGAATTCAAAGGATTGTTTGGGTTCGCAGGATCCTGATAATGAATACTGTAATAATAAGTAGTAGTTGTATTTACAGTTTGATTTCCTGTAAGAGGGTTTAATCCTGTTAATGCATCATTTTGAGAATTGTGATAAGATACAGTGAAATTAGGATTTGAATTCAGAATTCCCGCAGAAAGTGTGCTGAAATCAAATGTTGCCGGGCTCACACAGATAAGAATTTCTCTAGGATCATTAGGGTTTGCTGCCGGAGATCCGGGAGGAACAAAAGGATTTGGTTGAATGCTAGGATTGGTAAATGGTGAAGATAAAGTAGCTGTTCCGCCCCAAGTAAGCGAAAAAGGTGCTGTGGTAGAACTACCAGCTCCCACCCAGTTATCAATATATAAATAATAAGTTTCGCCAGCCGTTACATTCAGGTATTGACAGTACGGTGTTAAAGAACCTCCGGCAGCACTCGTAATGGTGCTTGTCATATTCAGACCTGTTGAAGCACCCACGCCAACAACAGTTGCTGCATTACAGCGAATGGGAGTTCCAAGAGATCCGCATGTTGAATTGGGACCGTAAATTGCCCAATCATAATCCGCATCAGAGTTGGTAGGTACCAAATCAAAAGTTAAAGTTCCACTGGTTGCAATTGTAATTTTATACCAGATAGAATTGTGTTCTCCGCTGCTAAGACATCCTCCCAAAGATTCGTTCACATTGCCTATACCTGTAGGGCTATATGTAATGGTGGAGTTACCACATACCGACAAAGCGGTAGAGCAGTCTGCCTGAGAGTACAATAAAGATGAAATGCAGAAAAGAGTAGCTAATAGAATTTTTCTCATATCTTATTGGTATTAAGGTTAAAGTGTATCAAATTTAAATAAATTTATTTAAAAATCACTATATTTAAAATAATAATCCAAATATGATAAGGAATAATTCTATTATTTGCTTATTCTATATAATAAGCTAGGTTTTATTTAATACTTGTAATATTTCCATAAAGATTCTCGAGGTGAAAAATTTTATGAAACGGACTTTTAACCGATTCAAGATGTTGCTGATCCTGGATAAACGTGTATCTGGATGCAATAGAGTTCATATCCGAAACAATTACCAGCCAACATTCGTCCACAGAATTATCGTAAAAAGGAAATTTTTCATTCTTCTTTTTAATAAGTTCTACAATTTTTTCGGAACATAGCTCATCAAAAAGATTCATATTGTATTCGTGAGTGATAAAAACATTTCTGCGGTGAGAAGATTTTCTCAAATTTTTCACAACTCCAACAGGTTTTTCTTTTTTAATGCTTTTATAGATGTTAAGAATAATTTCCTGCTGTTTTTCTAGATTATCAATAGCAATATGCTCGTGAAATTCCAAAAAATAAACGCCACGATATTTCGCAGCGTTTTCTTGTTCCAGTAATATTTCCGCCTGGCGGAAAATCTTATTCAGATTACTTTCCATTTTTTTCATTTCAAGATGATTAATCACTTCAGTAAGTTCTATTCCTATCTTTTTACCATTGCATTTGGCGATAAAATCGGGACTTTCGCAAGTGAGATTTTCAAAAGTGATTTCCGGGAAATGATGCATGAAAGAATTGAGCAGAAGAATTTCTGTTTTCTTTTTATACTTTTCGCGTTGGTGAAGAGGAGATTCGTCTATCGTACGGTGATATTTTTCTATAGGTTTCTTTTTTAAGTGTCTGTTGAGATAATACAAACTGAGATTTTTTACCAAATCTTCCTCCGAAAATGCTCTTTTCATGATATTGTATTTAAAGAAATGAATACTTACCCGATGTTGAAATTGTTTTGAAGTTTTTGATTATCAAAAATTTACATTTAAAGGTAGTAAAAATTATTATTCATTAATTTTTTTAAAAATAATTTATCAAATAATTAATACTTAGTTTATTTTCTTATTCAATACCTTTGTTTCTTTTTAGCACAAACAAATGATTTATGGATTTTAAAAACTATACAATACCTTATCATATCAACCCAAAATTTTCTACAAAAGTTGCTTATTTTTCTATGGAATTTGCTTTGGAGCAGGTTCTGAAAATCTATTCTGGCGGATTGGGCTTTCTTGCAGGTTCTCACATGAGAAGTGCTTATAATCTTAATCAGGATCTTATAGGAATCGGTATTTTGTGGAAGTTTGGATATTACGATCAGGCAAGAAACCACGATCAGACTTTGCAACCGGTCTGGACAAAAAAAATGTACAGCTTTCTGGAAGATACGGGGATAAAGTTTCAGATAGAAATTCACAGTGCTCCGGTTTGGGTGAAGGTTTGGTATCTGGATCCTGAAATTTTCAATACAGCACCAATGTTCTTTCTTTCTACAGATGTTCCGGAGAATGACCATGTTTCGAAAACAATCTGTCACAGATTATATGATGCCAATGAATCTACTAAGCTTGCGCAGTATATTTTGCTGGGAAAAGGTGGTGCAAAGCTTTTGGACGAGATGAATATAGAAAGAGATGTTTATCATCTTAATGAAGCTCATGGGCTTCCTGCAGCATTTTATCTCCTGAAAAAATACGAAGGTGATTTTAGAAAAGTAAAGCAGAAGCTCGTTTTTACCACTCATACTCCAGAAGAAGCTGGGAATGAAAAACATAATCTGAAACTGTGTTACGATATGTCTTATTTCTCGGGATTCAGTATGGAGGAAGTTAAAAATCTTGAAGGATCGGATGGAGAAATGTTCAACCATTCTCTTTGTGCTTTAAAAATGGCAAGAATTGCAAACGGAGTTTCTCAGTTGCACGGAGAAGTATCCAGAGCGATGTGGAGCAAGTATAAAGGCATTTGCGAAATAAAGTCTATTACCAACGCTCAGGAATTCAAATATTGGGCAGATAAAGAGCTTTACATTGCTAAAGATGAAAATAACGATACCATTTTTGATTATCGTAAAAAACTTCTCAAAAAAAGATTGTTTAAGATTGTGGCAGATCAGACAGGGAATTTATTCAACCCTAATATTTTTACCATAGTTTGGGCAAGAAGATTTGCAGGCTATAAAAGAGCAAATTTGCTGTTGCAGGATAAAGAAAGATTCAGAAAATTGCTGAATAACCCTAAATATCCGGTGCAGATTATTTGGGCAGGAAAACCATATCCGATGGATTATTCTTCAATTTCTACATTTAATACTTTAGTTGAAGAAAGTAATAATCATAAAAATATGGCTGTTCTTACCGGCTACGAACTTGCTTTAAGCAAATCTTTGAAACAGGGTTCAGATGTTTGGTTAAATAATCCGAGGGTTCCGCGAGAGGCTTCGGGAACTTCGGGAATGACGGCTGCAATGAATGGGTCGGTGAACTTATCTACCGACGATGGCTGGATTCCTGAATTTGCAAAACATGGCGAAAATGCTTTTGTTGTTCCTAAAGCAGATTATCTGAATATGAGTATTTATGAACAGGATAATTATGACCTGAATACATTATACGATATTCTGGAAAATGAAATTCTTCCTATTTACTATGATCAGCCAGACCAGTGGAGAAAAATTCAGCACAATTCTATGAAAGATGTAAAAGAATACTTCAACAGCGATAGAATGGCAGAAGAATATTATGCTGTGCTTTATAATCATTAAAATAAAGCAGGAGTTTATTAATAAAAAATCGGTTTGAGCAACGTCAAACCGATTTTTTTATGATTAGGATTTTGGTACCGTAACACCAATTTCGTAAACGTTTGCACTTTTCAGATATTTAGATCTTTCTCGGGAAGTTACCGATTCGAAAGCATCGTTTTTCAGTACGATGATAGGATCTTCAGCATTTTCAATTTCAAAACTTGCGATGTATCTTTCATCTGGAGGAGACTGTTCAAGTTTTGCCTTTATTTTCTGTAATTCATCGGCATATTGTCTAAATCCTTCGTCAGACGAGTGAATGAATTTGTATTCTGGTCCTGCATCTACAAAATAATGTAATTTTTTTTCTATGAGTCCTGCTTCATTGCTAATTACGGGATTATCATTACCATCTTTAAAGGCTACTTCTACTAATTTTCCACCTTCATTTTGGGCATAATTTTTAGCATCATTAAAATCAGAAAAGCCGGTAAAAACAGTTTTGTCTTCAAGATCGTAGCGGTTTAATTTTCTTTCATTGTCTTTTGTTTCCATAATTATTGGTTTTAAGGATGTAATCATTAATATAGAATAACTATTCAATTTTTTTGCCAAAACGGTAAGTTCCTAGTTCACCTTGAGAAAATAAAATGTTTATCTTTGAAATTCAGGATTTATTACAATGAAAAAACTTATTCTTACACTTAGTCTTGTGGCTTTATTTCAGAATTTTAATGCCCAGGAAATTACTTTGGATAAAATATATTCGGGATATTACCGAGGAAAAGGAATTGCCGGAATTACCTCTATGAAAAACGGCGAAAGCTATCTGGTAATAGAACAGGGCGGAATTGCCAAGTATTCTTATAAAACTTCTCAAAAGGAAGGTAATCTTGTTGATGGAAATTTTGAAAGTTATGAGTTTTCTGATGATGAATCTAAAATTCTTTTGCTAAAAGACAGTCAGCCTATTTACAGACACTCTTTTTTAGGAATATTCGATGTGAAAGACCTTAAAACAGGAAAAACCATCACTCTGAATGAAGGAAAACCTATTCAGGAACCTAGATTTTCTCCAGACGCTACAAAAGTAGCTTTCATTACAGATAATAATTTTTTTTATCAGGATTTATCATCAGGCAATATCACTCAAATTACAAAGGATGGTAAAAAGAATGAAATTCTGAACGGTTTGGCAGACTGGGTGTATGAAGAAGAGTTTGGGCATGCAAGATTATACGAATGGACAAAAAATTCGGATGCTATTGTTTTTGTGAAATCTAATGAAAAAGAAGTGCCCGAAATTTACATTCCCATCTACGGAAAATCGCTTTATCCATCCGAGATGAGGTATAAATATCCTAAAGCTGGTGAAAAAAATTCGGTGGTTTCTGCATATATTTTCAGTTTAGGAAAAGGCAGTATAAGTAAGATTAATCTTGATAATTTTAAGAATTATTACATTCCGAATGTTATTCAGACTTCCGCTTCAGACGAAATGGTTCTCATCACTTCGCAGAGAACACAAAATGCTTCGGATGTTTTAAAAGTAAATACCAAAACCGGAGCCGTAACAAAACTTTTTACAGAAACCGACAACCAATGGATTGATACAGATAATGTAACCTTAGAGTTTTTGGAGGATAATTCTTTTCTTTGGGCTTCAGAGAGAGACGGTTTCCGCCATCTGTATTGGTATGATAAAGACGGGAAACTGAAAAAACAGGTAACAAAAGGAAATTGGGAGGTTACCGATTACTACGGATTTAATCCAAAATCTAAAGAAATTTACGTTCAGACGACAGAAAAAGGGAGTATTAATAAAGTGGTTTCAAAAATCAATATAGAAAACGGGAAGTCTCAGTTGGTTTCTAATGCGGAAGGAAATAATTCTGCTAATTTCAGTAAAAATTACAATTACTTTATCGAAACTTCTTCTACCGCCTCAAAACCCTATACTTTTGTATTGAAAGACGGAAATGGAAAGGTAATGAAGGAGCTTCAGAATAATGATGAACAGCTTAAAAAACTTCAGTCTGATAATTTTTCTGAAAAAGAATTTATCACAATTCCCAATTCTGCGGGAGATCAGATGAATGCATGGATTATAAAACCTAAAAATTTTGATCCTAAGAAAAAATATCCGCTCTTTATGTATCAATATTCCGGACCGGGATCGCAGCAAGTGGCTAATTCTTGGGATAACGGCAATGCAATTTGGTTTGAAATGTTGGCTCAGAAAGGTTATGTAATTGCGTGTGTCGATGGAAGAGGAACCGGCTATAAAGGAGCTAAATTTAAAAAAGTTACCTATAAAAACCTTGGAAAATACGAGATTGAAGATCAGATAACAGCAGCTAAATGGTTAGGAAATCAAAGTTACATTGATAAAAGCAGAATAGGAATTTTCGGTTGGAGTTTTGGCGGATATATGGCAAGTCTTGCAATGACGAAAGGAGCAGATGTTTTTAAAATGGGAATAGCAGTTGCACCTGTAACGAACTGGAGGTATTACGATTCTGTATATACCGAAAGGTTTTTGCTCACTCCGCAAGAAAATCCTGCAGGATACGATGATAATTCTCCGACAACGCACGCCAAATTGCTGAAAGGTAAGTTTCTGCTAATTCATGGAACTGCGGATGATAATGTGCATTTTCAAAATTCTATGGAGTTTTCGGAAGCTTTAATTCAGAATAAAAAACAGTTCGATTTTATGGCGTATCCGGATAAAAACCACGGGATTTACGGAGGACAGACCAGACCGCAACTTTACCAGAAAATGACAGAATTTATCTTGAATAATCTTTAAAATAAATTTAAAATATATCAACAATAAGCTGCTTCATTCTTCCGAAGCGGCTTATTTGTTTTTTAAAGCATCTTCAAATGCCTTTACAATATACTGAAATTGTGGTCTGTACATATTCATCTTAAATTGATTATCTTTGCACCCATAAAATTCAGCTTCAAAAAAATGTCAACAATTCAAAAAACTGCCGCATATCATACCCTTGGTTGCAAACTCAATTTTGCAGAAACCTCTACGATTGCCCGTCAATTAACAGATGCAGGGTACAGTAAGGTAAGTTTTGATGATAAAGCTGATGTGTATGTAATCAACACCTGTTCGGTTACAGAAAATGCAGACCGCGAGTGCAAACTTCATGTGAAAAGAGCCATGAAAGCCAATTCTGAAGGTTTGGTGGTGATTGTTGGATGCTATGCACAGCTGAAACCAGAAGAAATATCGCAAATTGAAGGGGTAGATTTGGTTTTGGGAGCCAAAGAAAAATTCAATATTTTAAGTTATCTTGATGATCTTCAGAAATCTCAACATGAAGGTATTGTGCATTCTTGCGAGATTGAAGAAACAGATTTCTTTATCGGAAGCTATTCTATAGGAGATAGAACCCGGGCGTTTCTTAAAGTTCAGGACGGTTGCGATTACAAATGTACTTATTGTACTATTCCTTTAGCCAGAGGGATTTCTCGTTCTGATACCATCGAAAATGTACTTAACAATGCCAGAGAAATTGCCGGAAAAGGAATAAAAGAAATTGTTCTAACCGGTGTAAATATCGGAGATTACGGAAAAGGTGAATTTGGCAATAAAAGACATGAACATACTTTCTTAGATTTAATTTCAGAACTGGATCAGGTGGAAGGAATCGAGAGAATCCGTATTTCTTCTATTGAACCTAATCTTCTGAAAGACGAAAGTATCGAACTCGTTTCTAAAAGTAAAAGTTTCGTTCCGCATTTTCATATTCCTTTGCAGTCGGGAAGTGATGATTTGCTTAAAAAAATGAAACGACGTTATCTCACAAAACTGTACAGCGACAGAGTGGCGAAAATTCGTGAAGTAATGCCTCATGCAGCAATTGGGGTAGATGTAATTGTAGGTTTTCCGGGAGAAACAGAAGAGAAATTTTTAGAAACATATAATTTTCTGAATGAACTGCCAATTACTTATCTGCATGTTTTTACCTACTCCGAAAGAGAAAATACAGAAGCTGCAGATATGGGAGATATTGTACCTATTTCTGAAAGAAAAAAGCGCAACAAAATGCTGAGAATTTTATCTGAAAAGAAAAAAATGGCATTTTACCAAACCCAACTCGGAAATACGCTTCCTGTTCTTTGGGAACATGAAAATAAAGAGGGGAAAATGTTTGGCTTTACAGAAAATTATGTGAGAGTACAGAAAGATTTTGATGCTAAATCGGTTAATACCATCGAATTCTTAAAACTTGATAAGATTGAATCCGATGGTACTGTTTCTGTGCTGAATTCTTATGAAAACTTCCTGGAGAAAGTTTAGTGAAATTGCTGTTTCTTATTTATATTTATTTGGGAATCGTCCAAAATAAATCTGGATTATTGGTTTTGTAATATGTAAAATTAACTCCGGTTTCGGTATTACTTTCTTGTTTCTTTTGTGGAGTTTGTTCAATTCCATCTAACGGAAGCAGTTCAACATACGTTACTTTTTTTCCTTTTTTCCAGGTTTCTGTATTGTATTCGCTTTCCAATGTGGTTTGCATTCTGTATAGATTTTTTGCCATATAGTTTTCCAGATAGTCTTGTTTTGTTTGTAGATATTCTCGGTTCCAGTTAGCATCTGCATTCAAAACTAACGGAAGCCCTTTGGTAAGTCTTTCTCTTACTTCCTGAATGCTTAAAAGATCTCCGTGCTCGTTCATAACATAGGCATCAAAAGTGGGGTCAATCCAAATCCATTTTTTTCAAATCTTTACTGTACACCATATTAATAACGTGGCAGTCATCAAAATTGGTTTCTTTAGGCATGCAGGTTATGTAGCGGGATTTTATGCCCATAGAAAGATAGCATTCGTTTAGAATTGTGGCGAGCATTCTACAGTTTACGCCACGATTTTCGGCTTTACAGACTTTTATTAAATCAACAACATTTTTTAATGTAGGATTATTGCTGCTTCCATCGTGCCGAACTAAGTTGTGTACCCAATGCATTAAATTGAAAATTTGAGATAATTCATTTCCTTTTCCTGCAATAGAATCTAATCGTAGTTCTTTTCTTATTTTTTTTAAGTCTTCATTCTCTTTAGACTGATAAGTGAATTTTGGAATCAATCTTTGGTCTGAAAAATTATATTTCTCGCCACCTTTTAAAATTTCCAATCGGGAAGGGACGTATTTTATTTGTGTTCTTGCAGAATCTTTACCTTTCAGCAAAATAATAAAATTATATTCCTTTTTCGGATCAATTTTAAAGGATATAGAATCTATATCTGTGTAGAAAGTTACTTTTTTGGAGGAAGTTGTGTACACATCCAACTTTTCTTCCGGAACAATATTCCATGCATTTTTTTTGAGTGTGTTTCCGTCTTTTATGTCTACACTTATAGAATTTGCTTTAATTACAGGTAGTTTTTTCTGTGAAAACAAAATGCCCTGTCCCAAAATGCAGATCCCTAAGAACGTAAATATTTTCTTTTTCATGGCAGTATTATTTTAAGGTTTATTTTTAAGACAACAAAGTAGGCTAAAATGTTTCATTTCTTCTTGTTTTTTTATTTAATTTTTCTTCTCGTTTTCATTCTTTATATTTGAGGTTAAAATAATGAAAGAATGAGAAACAAATTTTTGTTGTGGGGAGTTGTTTTGCTCCTGTGTACATGGGTAATTGCTTTATTAATAAAAGCCCATTACTGGATTCCGATACTTCTTACAGCGATTTACTTTCTGGGAGTTTATAATATCACTCAGAGTAAACATGCCATTTTAAGAAATTTTCCAGTATTAGGATATTTTAGATATTTTTTCGAAAATATTTCTCCGGAAATGCAGCAGTATTTTATCGAAAGAGAAACAGATGGCAAGCCTTTTCCTCGAAATCAAAGATCTGCAGCATACAGACGCTCCAAAAATCTTAGCGATACAGTACCTTTCGGAACTCAGTTGGAAGTTAATCATAGAAAATATGAGGGTATAAAGCATTCTATTTATGCTAAAAGTCCGAAAGAAGAATTGCCTAGAGTTTGGATTGGCGGTGAACAGTGCAGTAAGCCTTATCATGCCTCATTGTTTAATATTTCCGCAATGAGTTTTGGTGCATTGAGTGATCGTGCTCAGATTTCTTTGAACAGAGGAGCCAAAAAAGGTAATTTTTATCATAATACCGGTGAAGGGGGTATTTCTCCATATCATTTGGAGGGGGGGGATCTTTGCTGGCAAATTGGTACGGGATATTTTGGATGTAGGGATGAAGAAGGGAAATTTAATCCAGAATTATTTGCTAAATATGCATCTCTTCCGAATGTTAAGATGATTGAAATTAAATTATCTCAAGGAGCTAAACCAGGGCATGGAGGGGTTTTGCCGGGAGTTAAAAACACCCCGGAAATTGCAAAAATACGCCACGTAAAACCGGGAGAAACTATTTTGTCACCTCCATCTCATTCTGCTTTTTCTAATGCAGTAGGTTTATTGCATTTTGTACAGGAATTGAGGGTGTTATCCGAAGGAAAACCAGTAGGTTTCAAATTGTGTATTGGCGATACCAAAGAATTTGAAGACATTTGTGTTCAGATGAATGTTTTGAAAATTTATCCTGATTTCATAACCGTAGACGGAGCCGAAGGCGGAACAGGAGCTGCACCACCAGAATTTTCAGACGGAGTAGGAATGCCTTTAGAGCCTGCTTTAATATTTGTAAACCGAACTTTGAAAAATTACAGCATCCGAGAACGAGTGAAAATTATAGCAAGCGGAAAAGTACTTACAAGTTTAGATATTTTAAGAGCGGTAGCTATGGGAGCTGATGCGTGTAATAATGCGAGAGGATTTATGTTTGCATTGGGATGTATTCAGGCGTTGAGGTGTAATAATAACAAATGCCCGACTGGAGTGGCAACACAAGATAAAATGCTGATAAAAGGACTAGATGTTACCGATAAAGCCGAAAGGGTTTATCATTTCCATAAGAATACGCTGCACACTTGTAATGAACTCATTGCTGCTGCAGGAAGAGACAGCTATGAAGAAGTAGATGCTTCCATGTTTATGAGAGGTGATGAGTTTGAACATCTTTCTGATAAATATTTCCCGGATATCTTAGGGAATGTGAAGTAACTTTAATTCAAATCTAAAAAAAAGTGCACCAATATTAATTGATGCACTTTTTTAATTTATTTACTGTCAGTTTATTGTTGATCCGCAGGTCTTACCTGTGTATTGTAAACTTGGAAATTAAATACAAAAGTAGTGTTTTTAAGTCCGTAATAATTTTCATTTCTTGCAAATGCTGCTTTAGATGGAACAATAATTACACCCTGAAGATTGTAGTTGGCTTCATTTGGCATTCCCTGAAAACCTGTGAAGTAAGATAAGCCTTCCTGAAAGCCTTCAATTTCATAATAGCTTCTTTGTTTTGCAATATATGTGGTAGCAGCATCCAAAACAGATTTTTTCACATAATAAAACTTAGGATCTGTAACAGGACTTGGGTTTGAATCTATGGTGTTCACCAAAGCTCCGTAAGAAGTAAGCGATACGTTTCCGTCCAAATCTGTGGCAACATAATAATTTGCTCTTATCATCATCTTAACTAAACTTGCTGTGTTTGAATTAGAATCAGTGTTAATAGCAACTCCGGGATTTGGCTGGGCGTCAACTCTTTTTATATAGATAACTCCGGAAGGAAGTTTTACAGGATTCAGCTCCGACAGTTTTTTGAAATTATCATCAGCAGGATCACTCGCGCTGAATGCTTTTACATTTCCCTGACTGTCGAGATAATTGGCATCCATAAATTTCTGAATAGCCTGCTCGTCATAAGAATTTCTTACCGCAATATCATCTGGTTCTACAAATCTTTCCACTTCATCATCCTTTTTACAAGCTGTAAAACACAAAGATCCAGCAAGGATATATAAAAATATTTTTTTCATTTCAAAAACTTTAATTACTTTACAAATAATATAACGACAAAAGTATAAAAAAATATGAGAATAGATAAATTTTTATGGAGCATTCGTTTTTACAAAACCAGATCAGTCGCTGCAGAAGAAATTAAAAAGAACCGGGTTTCTATAGGAACATCTGTTGTGAAATCTTCTAAAGAGGTTAAAGAAGGAGATGTAATAAAAATCCGTAAAAATCAGATTGATTATCAAATTAAGGTCATTCAGATTCCTAAAAGCAGAATAGGAGCGAAACTGGTTTCCCTTCATATAAAAGATGTAACAGATAAAGAACAGCTGGAACTGTTAAAAATGAGAAAGCTCAGTCAGGATTATTACCGTATCCGTGGCGAAGGCAGACCTACCAAGAAAGACAGAAGGGATATGGACGATTATGTTGAAAATGATCTTTCTTCCGAATTTACAGATTGGGACGATTTTTTTGGTGAGGCAGATAATGATAATAATGAAAACTAAAGCTCTAGAGATAGAGCTTTTCTGTTATTTCTGAAATGATATTTTCCGGTGTTTTATCATCTGTTGTGATACTGAATTGTGCTTTACTGTAAAAAGCATTTCTTTCAAAAAGATGTTTGGCAATAAATTCAGGAAGTTCGCTGTCTGCAATTCTGGCAATTAAAGGTCTTTTTTCTTTTTGCTTTAATAATCTTTCTGATAAAACGGGAATTGAAGTTTTCAGAAAAATGCTTTTAGAACTATTATTAATAATTTCCATATTATTATAATACGCTGGAGTGCCTCCACCCAGACTCAGTACAGTGTTTGCCTGTGTTGCCAAAATTTCTTCCAAAATCTCCCGCTCTTGCTTTCTAAAGTAAATTTCGCCCTTTTTTTCGAAAATTTCAGGAATTGTAAGCTTTAAGCGACGGGAAATCTCCTTATCGAGATCAATTAATTGAAAATTTATTTTATCGCTTAATATTTTGGAAATGTGAGATTTGCCGCTCCCCATGTATCCGAGTAGTGAAATTATCATGAATTTATTTTAAACAAATTTGCGAAAAAGTTTTGAGATAATGAAAAAAGTCCTATCTTTGCACCACTAAAAACAAGGGACGTTATTTATAACGAAAAACTTGATAATAAAGTGGCCGACTCGGTAGCTCAGCTGGTAGAGCAATACACTTTTAATGTATGGGTCCTGGGTTCGAATCCCAGCCGGGTCACAAGTGAAATCTCGCATACGTTGCGATTTTTTGCCTGCGTGGTGAAATTGGTAGACACGCCATCTTGAGGGGGTGGTTTCCTAAGGATGTGCTGGTTCGAGTCCAGTCGCAGGCACTGCAAAAAAAAATATTAAAGAGGTTGAGTGTGGTATTAAAATAAATTTTTATATTTATCTCAATTAATTTGATGGCCGACTCGGTAGCTCAGCTGGTAGAGCAATACACTTTTAATGTATGGGTCCTGGGTTCGAATCCCAGCCGGGTCACAAGTTTACTGAAAAGTAAATTTTTTTCATATTAATATTTTGTGATTTGGTGTTCAAAGGCTTCCATCGGAAGCCTTTGATTTTTTTTTATTCTAAATGCATATTATCAATAAGTCTTACATCGTCAACATTTACTACAATAAAAGCACGATAAGATTTTCCATCTTCTTTCTGATTGATTTCCTTTAAAGTATGTTCATCTGCAATAAGGAAATATTCTAATTCCATATTGTTTTGGTGTTCGAAAATATCTTTTACCATATTTTTTATTTCAGAAACGGAAAGGTTTTTAAACCATTCTTTTGTTTTTTCTAGTGTTTCGAAAATAATTTTAGATTCATTTCTTCTTTCTTCCGTGAGGCGTTGGTTGCGGGAGCTCAATGCAAGTCCGTTTTCAGCTCTATAAATAGGTATGCCTTTTATCGTAACAGGAAGATGCTTTTTTTCTGTCATTTTTTTTATGATAGCCAGTTGCTGAAAATCCTTTTCACCAAAATAAGCATTGTTAGGTTGTACTTGTCTGAAAAGTTCTTCAACCACGGTTCCTACGCCGTCGAAATGACCCGGTCTGGATTTTCCTTCCATTTCGTTCTCAAGGCCGTCGTAGTCGTACTTTTTGCTTTCTGTTTTTTTAGGATAAATATCTTCTACTTGCGGAAGGTAAACTGCGTCTACCAATCCGGATTTTTCAAGAATAGAAATGTCTTTTTGGGTATCACGGGGGTATTTTTCAAGATCTTCAAGGTTGTTGAATTGTGTGGGATTTACGAAGACAGATGAAATAACCAGGTCGTTTTCTTCTCTCGCGGCTTTATACAAGGAAAGATGTCCATTATGTAAAGCACCCATTGTTGGAGCGAAACCAATTCTTTTGCCCATCTCTTTTTGTCGTTCTATAAAATCCTGAAGTGTTTTTTTAGTTTTTAGAATTTCCATATTTGTAATAATAACATTTCAAAAATACTAAATATTGTGAGATTCATTTTTACTTTGTTACATTATTGTTTACAACTGTCGTAAAAAAATGTTAATTACTATAATGTTGAATGTTTTTTCGTAATTTTGCAAATTAATGCGATATTTTAAAATTATATAAAAATTATATGCCCAATCAGAAAATACTGTACATTACCACAGAGATGTACCCTTATCAGGAAGATACAAATTTAGCAGCGGTGGTAAACAAAATGGCACTTAAAATGCACCAAGAAGGCAATGATGTAAGAGTTTTTATGCCAAGATTTGGACAGATTAGTGAAAGGAAATTTCAGCTACATGAAGTTATTCGTCTTTCTGGGATGAATATTATTATTAATGATCTCGATCAGCCCCTTATTATAAAGGTTGCCTCTCTTCCCGGTGAGAGACTTCAGGTTTACTTTATAGATAATGAAGAATATTTTAAAAGAAAGCAATATTATTTTGATGATGAAGGAGCAGCTTTCGAGGATAACGACGAGAGAGCAATTTTCTTTGCACGCGGAGTTATAGAAACAATTAAAAAGCTAAACTGGGTTCCCGATGTTATTCATTTGAATGGTTGGATGGCTTCTTTTGTCCCTATTTATCTTAAAACTTATTATCAGTCTGATTCTTATTTTAAAGATGCAAAAATAATTCTTTCATTATATAATGAAAACAATGCTCCATTGGCTTCAAATGTGGCTGAAAAATTACAGTTTGATAATATTTCTGGTTTAAAAGCGTTAGACAATGCAAGCTTTGAAAGTTTTGTTATCGAAAGTATGGAGTATGTAGATGAAGTCGTAAAAGGTGATGAGTTTTTGAATGGGGAATTAGATAAAGCGTTCAATGAAACGTCAACATCTAAATCTGAATATCTTGACGTAGATTCTATCAGTAAACTATATTAATATACATTTTGATGATTTATAATATGAGAAAAACTTTCGCCATCCTTTCGATGATGGTTTTAGGGAGTATATTGCTTTACAACTGTGAGCCCGAAGCAGATTCTTTAGGTGAACAGCTTTTTTTGGATGGAGCTGCAAATGGAAAGGAAGCTTTGTTTGATGTTGTGGGATATAATATTAGTAATAACGATACCATAAGAGCAGATGCTAATACTTTTGTAAATCTTTTTGGTACCAATGCTGCGACATCCTCTACAGCGGTTTTAGGAGCGTTTAATGAAAGCCAGTTTGGGATGCAGAAAGCTACTTACTTTACTCAGCTTAGATTACCATCTTATGATCCTGATTTTGGAGTTAATCCCACTGTAGATTCTGTCGTGATGGTAGTGAAGCCAACTTATGCGATAGATTCTGTGTCTACAACAACCAATGACGATTATGTTTATCCGGACGGAAATATTCCTGCAAAAAAAGTAGTTAGCACTTATCCTATCATAAAATTTGGAAAATCCAAACTGAACGGGGGTAAATTAACTCTTAAAGTAAACGAAGTTTTGGAGTTTATGAACGGATTTAATGATATTGTTTATTCTAATAAGAATTTTGCAGCAGACGAGTCCAATGTTTTAGGTTCTAAAGAAATTTCAGGAAATGTAAGTGCTGTTGCAATTACAAAAGATTCAGACAATGGAGATATTTTCAGAACTCCTGTAGGAATAAGAATTCGTCTTGATGCAGACTTTTTTAAGCAGAAAATTATTGATAAAAAAGGTCAGATGGAATTGAGAGATGCTGCAAACTTTACCCGACATTTTAGAGGTTTGAGAGTTTCTGTTGTTGAAAATGATGGGTATTTATTCCAATTTACTCCAAATGATATTGAACTAATCATGTACTATAAAAATGATAAAGTAGATAACGGTGTTACAACAAGACCGCAATCGAAATATAATTTTGCTTTAGGAAGTGCTAACGTTCATACAGGTTATTATCAATATAATAGAAGTGGAGCGGCAATTAATACTTATGCTATAGGAAATTCTACAACTGGTGATCTTAAGTTGTATGCTCAAGGTATGGGAGGAAACTCTATAGGGGTTAAATTCCCAACGGCTACAATTGATTCGCTTAAGAATATGTATCAAAAGAACAAAGCAGCTATTATTACTGCAAAAATCAGAATATATACAGATGATTCTGTTTGGAATAATAAATATCAGAAGCCAACCATCCTAACGATTTTACAAAGAGATAAAGATACAAGCGGACAAGTAACTACTGGTTTTACTACAGATTATACAATTCTTAGCGGAGCTTCAACTTTTGTTCCTCTTAGAGTGTATGATTTAGATAAGAATCCTGCTTATTATGATTTTACGGTGACTCAATCTCTTAAAGATATTGTAGAATCAGGAAAAGATTATTCAAATAAGTATTTTAAAATAGATTTGGCTCAATTCTTAAATACAAGTGCAGGGAGTTTAGCGGGGTACAAATATACTTCCAGAGCTTTTTCAATGCCAAGAGCAGTTTTTGTAGGTTCTGATCCTTCAAATAAAAATAAAATTAAGTTAAGAGTTACATACGGAACAAAATAATAATACGGATACTAAAATTATGTGTGGAATAGTTGGATATACAGGTTTTCAGGATGCTTATGATATTGTTATCAACGGTCTTAGAAGATTAGAATATAGAGGTTACGACAGTGCAGGGATTGTCTTAGAGAATACAGAAAGCATTTTTGCGGTCGAAAAAACAAAAGGAAAGGTTGATGATTTGGTTAATATTTCAAGTCAGCTGAAAGGGACTTCTAAAGTAGGAATGGGACACACTCGTTGGGCTACTCACGGAGTTCCTAGCGACAGAAATTCGCATCCCCATATATCAAATAATGGTAAACTCGCAATTGTTCATAATGGAATCATAGAGAATTATGATACTATTAAAACGATGCTTATCGATAAAGGATTTTCATTTAAGTCTGAAACAGATACTGAGGTTCTTGTTAACTTAATTCAGTATTTTATGGATGTAAACCAAGGTATGGATTTTCCTACCGCGGTGAGATCTGCTTTAAATGAAGTTTATGGAGCATATGCAATCACAGTAATGCACGAAGATTATCCTGGTTTCTTGGTTGTGGCAAGATTAGGTTCTCCATTAGCAATAGGAATTGGAGAAAATGAATTTTTCATCGCTTCAGATGCTTCGCCATTTGTTGAATTTACAAAAGAGGCTATTTATCTAGAAGAAGGGCACATGGCTACGATTTCACTTCAGGATGGTGTGGATATCAGAACAATTGCAGGAAATTCTAAAATTAGTCCAGAAATTCAGCAGCTGAAGCTGAATTTAGAACAGATTGAAAAAGGAGGATACGAGCATTTTATGCTGAAAGAAATTTTTGAGCAGCCAAAATCAATTCAAGATACAATGAGAGGAAGACTTATTGTAAATGAAGGTATAATTAAAATGGCGGGAATCTGGGATCATGTAGAGAAATTTAAAAATGCCAACAGAATTATCATTATTGCTTGCGGAACTTCTTGGCATGCCGGTCTTATAGGAGAATATCTTATCGAAGAATATGCAAGAATTCCTGTAGAAGTAGAGTATGCTTCCGAATTCAGATATAGAAATCCAATTATTACAGATAAAGATGTAGTTATTGCGATTTCACAATCAGGAGAAACCGCAGATACTATGGCGGCTTTAAAACTGGCTAAAGAAAAAGGTGCATTTATTTATGGTATTTGTAATGTAGTAGATTCTTCAATTGCTAGAATTACAGATGCAGGTTCTTATACTCACGCAGGTCCCGAAATCGGTGTGGCTTCTACAAAAGCGTTTACAGCACAGCTAACAATACTTTCTTTAATAGCTTTAAAACTAGGTAAACATAACGGAAATCTAGGTAATGCAGAATTTATGAGTCTAATATCTGAACTTGAGGCTATTCCTAAAAGAGTAGAAGAAGTTTTAGAATTAACTCATGAGCTTACTCAGGATATTGCAAAAGATTTTATTAATGCAACCAATTTCTTATACTTAGGAAGAGGATACAATTATCCGGCAGCGTTAGAGGGTGCACTTAAGCTGAAAGAGATTTCTTACATTCATGCAGAAGGTTATCCTGCGGCAGAAATGAAGCACGGTCCTATTGCTTTAATTGATGAAAATATGCCTATCGTAATTATCGCTCCTAAGAAAGGACATTATGATAAGATAGTAAGTAACGTTCAGGAGATTAAAGCGAGAAAGGGTAAAGTAATCGCTGTAGTAAACAAAGGAGACCAGCAGGTAAGTGCAATGGCAGACTATGTTATTGAAATTCCAGAGACATCAGAATGCTTCTCGCCAATCGTTGCTTCAGTTCCTTTACAGCTACTGGCTTATTATATAGCAGTGTACAGAGGTGCTAATGTAGACCAGCCAAGAAATCTTGCAAAATCGGTTACAGTAGAATAAAAAAATACTTGCAAATAAAATAAGTTTAGATTTTTTTCGTTATTCTGAAAAAAATCTTAAAAGTTTCTTAAAAAAATTATATATTTACGGCTTAATTATAAAAATTAACATGAAAAGGATATTTCTTTTATTAGTGTCTGCGTCGGTAGCATCGGTATCTTGTTCAGGTGGTGGAACTTCTTCGGTAGGAAAACCAGGAACAAAGGGAGAATTGATACCTAGAGAAAAAACGAAATCATTTGTTGCGGAAAGACCTTATGGTATGGTAGCAATTCCTGGAGGTTCTTTTATTGCGGGTATGGCCGATCAGGACTTTACCAACAATGGCGAAAAAGCACCTTTGAAAACTGTAACGGTAGCGCCTTTCTTTATGGATGAGGCAGAAACTACCAACGCAGAATACAGGGTTTTTATTAATTACGTAAGAGATTCTATCGCACGTACTATGCTTGCAGAAGCTGCAGGTGAAGGAGGTGATGGTAGCGGAGGTAGAAGGGGCGCCAGTATTGGTGATTACGCTTACCTTGCAAAGAAAGAAGATAATTTAACACCTTATCAGGAATATTTAGAAGGTTCTGGAGGAAAAGATGGCTATGACGATTCAAAAAGATTAGACTGGAAAATTCCTTTGCATTGGAACACATCAAAATATCCTGATGTTGAATACGCAGAAGTTCTAGAATCTATGTATTTACCGGCTTCATCAAGAGTAGGTAACGAAAGAATTATAGACGTTAGTAAATTGAAATATACCTATAAGTGGGGAGATATGGATGCTGCAATAGCAGACAATGAGAGAGGTATTAACTTTCTTAGAAGTGAAAGCATTGCAATTTATCCTGATACAACCGTTTGGGTAAACGATTTCCACTTTACTTATAATGAGCCTTTATTCGAACAGTATTTCTGGCACAAAGCTTATAAAGATTATCCTGTTGTAGGAGTTACCTGGGATCAGGCTAGAGCTTATTGTAATTTCAGAACTAAATTAAAGTCTGATTATAACGAAAGTTTAAAAAGAAAGAAACAAAGACCAATGCAATTCCGTCTTCCTACAGAAATTGAGTGGGAATATGCAGCTAGAGGAGGTAAAGAAAATGCTACTTACCCTTGGGGAGGTCCTTATTTAATGGATGACAGAGGCTGCTATTTGGCTAACTTCAAACCAAAAAGAGGTAGTTATATGGAGGATGAAAAGAAAGGAACTTATACCTATACTGCTCCTGTTAAGAAATTTAGAAAAAATTCTTTCGGATTATTTGATATGGCAGGAAACGTAGCTGAATGGACAATTTCTGCTTACAATAATTCAGATTATCAGTTCTCATCAACTCTTAATCCTGCGGTAAAAGATAAATCAGGAAACAAAAAATCGGTAAGAGGAGGTTCTTGGAAAGATGTAGGATATATGTTGATGACTGGTGCAAGAGATTGGGAACACAAAGATTCTGCTAGAAGTTATATCGGTTTCAGAACTGTACAAGATATTTCTGATGCAGCTGTTAAAGCTAAAAGAGTCAACAGATAACCTAGATAAATTATTTTATTTCAATTAATTTTAAAACTAAAAAAAACTAACTTATATGTTTAAGACTAAAGATGCTTGGATGAACTTCATTTATTCATTCGGTGCTGCAATTGTAATTCTTGGAGCTTGGCTTAAAATTACTCACATTACCTTGGGACCTATTAACGGGAATATAGCTCTAACTGTAGGATTGGTTACAGAAGCATTTATTTTTATCATCTTTGCTTTCGACCCTCCTAAAACCGAAGAGTCTTATGCTTGGGAAAATGTTTATCCTGAATTGTTAGATAAGCATGCAAACCCTAACCCTTTACATTCTAACGTTAGTGCAAGAAATGCCAATGCAACTCAGTTTGCAGAGTTAGAAAACTCTCTTTCTAGTAAATTAGATAAAATGCTTCAGGATGCTAAACTTGATGTACAGTTATTTGACAGATTGAGAAGCGGTATCGATAAATTTTCTAGTTCTGTAGATCAAATTAACCAAATTGTTGATGTTTCTGCTTCTACACACAAATATAATGATCAGTTAAATAAAGCTGCTCAGCACATGGAAAGTATGAATGCTCTTTATGCTATACAGTTAGAAAATGGTCAAAAGCAGGCAGACTTTACTAAGCAATATGTTGCTAATATGCAAAAATCTGCGGAACAATCTGAAAAGTTTAACCAAGAATTACAAGGTTTAACATCTAACTTAAATAACTTAAACAGAGTTTATGGAGGTATGTTAACTGCTATGAAGTCTTAATTCCGAACCATTAATTTAATAAAAACTTAAAGAAAAAAGAATGGCAAAAGGAAAACAGACTCCACGTCAGAAGATGATCAACCTAATGTATTTGGTGTTCATCGCGATGATGGCCCTAAATATTGATGTTGAAATCATCAGATCGTATTACGATTCTACAAGAGCTCTTAATGAAACAAGAAGTTTAACGGAGCATAAAAACGAAAAAATATTCGAAAAGACACTTGAAGCGAAAGCTCAACAAGTACCGGATACTTATGCTCAACCATGGAGCCAATACAATGTTTTGAAAACAAAGATTGATGCTTTGGTGAAATTTGCAGAAGATGTAAAAGTTGATCTGAAGAAAAAATCTGAGTTTCACGACAAAGATGAAAAGGGTAAGGACATGGATGTAAGTGAGAATTTCTCTGCGTTGAACAATAATGAGGCAACAACAGAGTTTTTCTTTAAAGAAGGCGATGAAAACAGCCCTTCTAAAGGTGCTTTGGAACTTAAAGCTAAAATGGACGATGTAAGAAACTATATTACAAGTACATTTGGTAACAACCCACAGTTAGCAGATTTGGTTAGCAGAGCCACTAAGTCTATTACTACTGAGTATCCGCAAGGAAAATCTCCAAATGGGAAGACATGGTTTCAGAATAAGTTTTATCATCAGCCGTTAATTGCTGCAATTTCTAATTTAGAAATTATTCAGAATGATGCAAGAAACGTACAGTCTGATGCATTAGCATTAATGCTTTCTGAGAAAGTAGATGCGAGCATTAAATTTACAAACTATGAAGCAATTGTTTCTGCACCTACTGACGTTCAGGTTGGTAAAAAAGCTGAAGCAGTGGTAATGTTGGGTAACTATTCTAATAGCAGCAAAATTACCATGAGTGGTGTAAGCAGACAGGAAAATGGAAAAGGCTTCTTACCGTTGAATACTTCAGGAATTGGAGAAAAGAAAATTGGTGGAGTTATTACGCTTACAGATGCTTCTGGTAAAGCTCAACAATTCCCTTTCACTCATACTTATAATGTAATTGCGGGTCCACAGGAAGTTAAACTTGAACAAGGATTATTACTTTCTGCAGATAAAATGAATGTTATGTATAGAGGTTTAGAAAACCCTGTATCTGGTTCTATTCTAGGTGCCGATAATGCTAAACTTTCTTTATCTGCTTCTGGAGGAGCTATTGTTAAAAGTACTGGTAATGGAAAATGGAATGTAACACCTCAATCTGGAAATGTTATTCAGTTAACACTTTCTGGAAGAGAGCCAAGCGGAAAAACTGTATCACAGGTTTTTGAATATAGAATTAAAGGTATTCCTAGACCACAAGGTCAGATTAGAGGTAAAGCGGTTAATTTTATGCCGGCAAGCTCTATTCCTAATCAAATTGTGACTGCAGCTTTACCGGATTTCGATTTCCCTGTTTCATTTACAGTTAATAGCTTTATATTGAAATTGCCAGGTAGAGCAGGTACTATGATACAAGGAAGTGGATTATCATCTGCGGAAGGTCTATTAAAAAATCTTAGATCGGGAGATGTTGTTCAAATCTATGATATCCAAGCGACTGCTACTGGTTTAGGTAATCAAAGGTTGAAAGAAATTTCACCAGTAACAATAAATGTTCAATAAGATTAATTTGTAAATTCATATTATGAAAAAATATATAAGCAGTCTTTTAGTAATAGCGTCTGGGTTTGCATTTTCTCAGACTATTCTAAATGCCTCTTCTCCGGAAGAATTCAGACAAATGAGGTCTGAAAATATGAAGAAAGTAGGAGATACAGTTGTGAGTAACAAAATTACTCCTTTAGAATATGGTTTTGTGGATGAGAAAGACATTCTTAAAAGCGTGACCGTTTGGGAAATTATCGATATGAACGACAAAATTAATCAGCCGTTTTATTATGATAATCCTGATGCACTTTGGTCTAAAACTACAAGATCTTTATACCAAATTCTTCTAGATGCTGCTATGGATGGTAAAATTGATGAGGTTTATGATGATGAGAATTTTACTACTAAGCTAAGTAAAGAAGCTTTACAAAAAAAACTGGAAAGTGTTAGAATGGATGAGGAAGCTATTGATATTCTAAATTCAGGGAGACAACTTACAGAAGATGAGAAAAAAAGACTTGTTGACCACATCAGAACGACAACAGATAAAGTTAAAATCTTGAAAATTATGGGTATGTGGTTCATCGATAAAAGAGATGGAATGATGAAATACAGACCTCTTGGTATTGCTGCAATGGGCCCAGATCCAACTTCTATTGGTAGACTTGATGCGCAGGGTAAATTAATGGAAGGAGCAAATGATTTGGTTGATCTTTTCTGGATTTATTACCCTAAAGCAAGAGAGATTTTAGCAAATAATTATGTTTTTAATAGAGCTAATTCATCTGCAGATTTGTCTTTTGATGATGTAATCAATGCAAGAAGATTTTCTTCAATCATCTATAAGTCATCTAACGGTCTTGGTGATGGTACAATCAAACATTATATCCCAGGAGATGCCAGAGAGCAGTTAGCTGAAAGCGACAGAATTAAAGCGCAGATTCTTCAAATGGAGAACGACATGTGGAATTATTAATATTTCGCTTGATATTTATAAAAAACCTGAGTACTTTTACTCAGGTTTTTTTATTATGCAAAATGTAGATTATATTATAGTTGGAGACGGGTACGCTGCTCTTTTCTTTGCTCATCAGCTTATTTTAAATAATAAGTCTTTTGTTATTTTTTCGGAAGGAAAGAAAAGTGCTTCGCAAATTTCTGCGGGAATTATTAATCCCGTTGTTTTAAAGAAATTTACTACTTTTTGGAAAGCTCAGGAGCAAATTTATTTTTTGCATAAAACTTTAAATGAAATAAGCCTTTATACACAAGAAAACTATTTGATAGAGACACCTATTCATCGTGTTTTTCATGATGAAAATGAGCAAAAGCTATGGCTTAATAAATCTAATAAAGAGGAGTTGATTGATTTTCTTGATCAGAACTTCACAAAGATAGATGGAGTGAAAAATAACTTTAAATCTGGAAAAGTGAATCAGTCTGCAAGACTCAATGTAAGACATTTTTTTGATGGTATGAAAGATTTTTTAATCCAACAAAATAAATGGATTCAGGAACGTTTCGATTATCATCAATTAGATAATCAAGAAAATAAATACAGAGAATTTTCATTTAAACATATTGTTTTCTGTGAAGGAATGGGAGTGAAATTCAACCCTTTTTTTGCGGAATTGCCTGTACAACCCAATAAAGGACACCACATAAGAATTAAACTTTCAGAATCTTTAGATTCTAACATTACCATTAAGAAGAAACATTTTTTATTTCCGCTGGATGATGAGCTTTACTTTTACGGAGGGACGTATGATAGAGATCAAATTCATGAAAATATTGATGAATCTGCCGTTAAGCAACTGGAAAACGGACTCTCAGAATTTTATGAAAATGAATTTGAAACTAAAGAAGTGCATTTTGGTTTCAGACCAACAGTAAAAGATAGACGTCCACTTATTGGCAGACATTCTCTGCATGAAAATCTTTATGTTTTTAATGGATTAGGAGCAAGAGGAATCTTAAATGGATGCTTTTTCTCAAAAATATTATTTGATTTTATCGATAAAAATTATCCTTTACCCGAAGAAATTCAACTGAATAGATTTCAATAATTAAAAAAATCTTCTAATTACTGATTAGCAATTTTCTCACTGTTAGAATCTTTTTCACTCTGAAATAAGACCATATCAACATCTTTCTTCAAAAAGGTAACAGTCTTTTTGTTTTCTATCAACTGATATTGGTTATCCGAAGTAGAATATCCGTTGTTCTCGTGGTTTTTATGAAGACTGTAAGATTTACCATCCAGTTTTAGCGCAATAGTATTTTTAGTGAGATTTCTTGTGATTTCCATTTTTTCACCGTAGCGATCAGTAAATACTTGTTGCGAAGTTTCATCTTTACTGGCTTCCAATTGGGAATTATTTGCCAAGTTGTTTTCAGATTCCTTTGCAGAATGCGTACACCCAGTAATAGCGGATAATACTATTAAAATTAATAATTTTGTTTTCATTTCAATTGTGAGTTTTAAATTGTTTCAATATAATATTTGGATGGGGTAAAATTAAGGTTTTTGCCGTAAATAAATGTTAAATTTTATTAAAATATTATTTTTATTGTAAAAATTAGCATAATTAAAGTAGATTTGCTAATGATAATCGTGGGTTTAGCAATTTTAAATTACAGTTAAATATTGTTAATTGATTTTAGTTTTTATAAATCTAAGCTTACATTTGTTGCTTCAAATGAAAAACGCATTTATATATTTTTTTACCGCTTTGTTTTTGCTATTCGTAGTCGAAAGCAGGCTAAGTTTACATACATTGCGTAATGATTATTTTTCTCATTCATCTCAGAATTTACCAAAGAAAGCGAATCGTCTCAATCAGACTTTAGAAAAAATTTCTACTCAGCATAAGTTGGATAACGTAAAAATGTCTTCAGAAGTAGAAGAATCCGATTATTCTTATTCAAACTCTGGAACTTTAATTGCTTTTACGGTTAGTATTTTCCTTATAATTTATTTGTTTGCCTTACATTTTGGCAATCGGGTTAAAGGAGATCCCTTTCGATTTATCGCAGATATTTTTTCGGTTAAACGATTCATTCTCATTCGTTCAATAAGAATTTAAAAAGCTGTTTCAGTTCTGAAATTGTGCATATAATTGTTGGTAATCTCTTATAATGCCATTCTCCCATTACCATTCCCATTTTTAAACATTAACGATTTATATAAACTCTAAATTATGATGAAAAGAGTTGTCGCAGGAATTACGCTAAGCAGTATCTTATTGTTCACTGGATGTAACAATAAAAAAGAAGAAAAAGAAGAAGCTGCAATTTATCCTGTAACCACACCGATAGTTATGGATACGGTGATTAACAAAGAATATGTTGCGCAGATCAGGTCTGTAAAAAACATTGAAGTTCGTGCACAGGAAAAAGGTTTCCTAGAAAAAATCTTCGTAGATGAAGGTCAGTTTGTACGACAAGGACAAACCTTATTCCGAATTATGCCAAAACTGTATCAGGCAGAACTTTTAAAAGCTCAGGCAGAAGTAGCACAGGCAACTATAGAACTTAAAAACGCAAGCACATTAGCCAACAATAATATTGTGTCTAAAAACGAAAGAGCAATGGCTAAAGCTAAGTTGGATGCAGCCAATGCAGAAGCTAAATTGGCTCAAATTCATTTGTCTTTTACAGATATTAAAGCTCCTTTTTCCGGAATTATAGACAGAATTCCTTTAAAATTAGGAAGTCTAGTAGATGAAGGTGATTTATTAACTTCACTTTCCGATAACAACGATATTTTCACCTATTTCAATGTTTCTGAGCCAGAATATCTTAATTATCAGAGAAATGTAGCTTCTAGAGGAAGTAATACAGTAGACCTGATTATGGCAAACGGTGATATTTTTCCTCAAAAAGGTCAAATTCAGACTATTGAAGGAGAATTTGATAGTGAAACCGGAAACATTGCTTTTAGAGCAAAATTTCCAAACCCGGATAAGCTTTTAAGAAACGGCGAAACCGGAAAAGTAAGAATGAGCTTACCATTGAAGAATGCTTTAATTATTCCGCAAAAAGCAACTTACGAAATTCAGGATCAGAAATATGTTTTCGTAGTAGACAAAAATGGTGTGGTAAAATCTAAAAATATTAAAATTGCCTATGAACTTCCGGATTTGTATGTAGTAGCTTCGGGTGTTTCCACATCAGATAAAATTTTACTGGAAGGTGTACAGAAAGTGAAAGACGATCAAAAAGTGAAAACCAAAGCTCAGGATCCTAAAAAAGTTCTTCAGTCATTAAAATTAAAAGCAGAGTAGAGATACGATAACTGATAGCTGATTAATGAGCATATCATGTGTTCAAAATAATCATTTATCAAATTCATTAATAGTTTATCATTATTTATATGTTTAAGAAATTCATTCGCAGACCAGTTCTGTCTATCGTAATCTCTTTGATTATCGTATTTATGGGAGTTTTATCTCTCACCAAATTGCCGGTTACACAGTTTCCGTCTATCTCACCTCCAAAAGTAAACATCACCGCAGAATATCCCGGAGCCAACAACGAATTGTTGATTAAATCCGTAGTTATTCCGTTGGAAAGAGGTTTAAATGGTGTTCCGGGAATGAAATATATGACTTCCAATGCCGGAAACGACGGTGAAGCTTCTATTCAGGTGGTTTTCGATTTGGGAACCGATCCCAATGTTGCAGCAGTAAACGTTCAGAACCGTGTATCTTCGGTTGTTAATAAATTACCACCATTGGTAGTTCGAGAAGGGGTGAAAATTACCCGTGAAGAACCTAATATGTTAATGTACATTAACTTGTATAGTGACGATCCTAAAGCAGATCAGAAATTCCTCTTCAACTATGCCGATATCAACGTAATGTCGGAACTAAGAAGGGTAAGCGGAGTTGGTTTTGCAGATATTTTAGGAACAAGAGAATATGCAATGCGTATTTGGCTGAAACCAGATAGGCTTACAGCTTACAGTATTTCAGCAGATGAAGTAATGCAAGCTTTAAATGAGCAGAGTTTGGAGGCTTCTCCGGGTAAAACTGGTGAAAGTTCTGGGAAAAGATCTCAGTCATTCGAATATATTTTAAAATATCCGGGACGTTTCAATAATGAAAAAGATTACGGAAATATTATTCTTAAAGCTAAACCAGATGGAGAATATATCCGTTTAAAAGATGTTGCAGATGTGGAATTCGGTTCTTCGATGTACGATATTTATTCTACATTAAACGGAAAACCTTCTGCTGCAATCACGGTGAAGCAATCTTATGGTTCTAATGCAAGTGATGTTATCAAAAACGTTAAATCGATGATGGCAGAACTGCAGAAAACCACCTTCCCTAAAGGAATGCATTATGATATAAGTTACGACGTTTCCAGATTCTTAGATGCATCTATCGAAAAAGTGGTTCATACCTTATTTGAAGCATTCATTTTGGTAGCGATTGTGGTATTTTTATTCTTGGGAGATTGGCGTTCTACCTTAATTCCTGCAATTGCAGTTCCGGTATCCTTAATTGGTACTTTTGCGGTGATGTCTGCTTTCGGAATTACGCTCAACATGATTTCACTCTTTGCACTTGTAATGGCGATTGGAGTAGTAGTGGATGATGCAATTGTGGTAATTGAAGCCGTCCACGCCAAAATGGAAGAAAAACATTTATCTCCGCTAAAGGCGACCGAAGAAGCAATGCACGAAATCAGTGGGGCAATTATTGCGATTACTTTGGTGATGGCATCTGTATTTATTCCAATTGCGTTTATGTCTGGTCCGGTTGGGGTGTTCTACCGTCAGTTTTCAATTACAATGGCTTCTGCTATTATCCTTTCAGGGGTTGTAGCTTTAACATTAACTCCGGCTTTATGTGCTTTAATCCTGAAAAATAATCACGGAAAGGCTAAAAAAAGAACTCCGATAACAATTTTCTTAGATAAATTCAATAATTTATTTACCAAAGGAGCAGGGAAGTATGAGAAATTGCTGAATAAAACGGTGAAGAAGAAAACCGTTACATTGCCGTTGTTATTAGCATTCTGTGCATGTACTTTCTTCCTCAGCAACTCGATTCCGTCTGGGTTTATTCCGGCAGAAGATCAGGGGATGATTTATGCGATTATTCAAACTCCACCAGGCTCAACTTTAGAAAGAACTAATCAGATCGCCAGAGAATTGTTGAAAGAAGCTGAAGGAATTGATGGTGTGCAGTCTGTTTCCTCATTGGCGGGTTATGAGATTTTATCTGAAGGTACAGGTTCGAACTCAGGAACTTGTTTAATTAACCTGAAAAGTTGGGATGAACGTAAAGAATCTGCCTCAGAAATTATAGAAAAGCTTGAAGAAAAAGCTAAAAATATTGCAGGAGCCAATATAGAATTCTTCCAGCCGCCGTCTGTTCCGGGATATGGAGCTGCAGGAGGTTTTGAGCTTCGTTTGCTCGACAAAGCGGGAAGTGGCGATTATCATAAAATGGAGCAGGTAAGTTACGATTTTGTGAAAGAATTGAATAAAAGACCCGAACTGGGCTCTGCGTTTACATTCTACTCTGCAAGTTTTCCTCAGTATATGTTGAGAATTGATAATGATCTTGCGGAACAAAAAGGAGTTACGATCGAAAATGCAATGGATAATTTGTCTACCTTAATTGGTTCCAATTACGAAACAAGTTTTATCCGTTTCGACAGGCCTTATAAAGTAATTGTTCAGGCCGGTGCACAATATCGTGCTTTGCCGACAGACCTTTTAAAATTGTATGTGAAAAATGATAAGGGACAAATGGTTCCGTATTCCGATTTCATGAGAATGGAAAAAGTGTATGGTCTATCGGAAATGACTAGACATAATATGTATAATTCTGCACAGGTAAGTGGTACTCCGGCTCCGGGTTACAGTTCTGGTCAGGCGATTAAAGCAATTCAGGAAGTGGCAGACAAAACGCTTCCTAGAGGTTTCGGTATCGATTGGGCAGGTATTTCTAAAGATGAAGTAAATCGTGGT
Source organism: Chryseobacterium sp. RR2-3-20 (assembly GCF_017808115.1). Lineage (NCBI taxonomy): Bacteria > Pseudomonadati > Bacteroidota > Flavobacteriia > Flavobacteriales > Weeksellaceae > Chryseobacterium > Chryseobacterium sp. RR2-3-20. The sequence goes on from NZ_JADQBD010000004.1 coordinate 76,283, forward strand.
AACGAAGCTGTTTATATTTTCCTTGTATGTTTAGGATTTGTATATCTTATTCTTTCTGCACAGTATGAGAGCTTTATACTTCCGTTGCCGGTAATTTTATCTTTACCGACGGGTATTTTCGGAGCTTTCTTATGTCTGAAATTATTAGGTTTAGAAAATAATATTTATGCTCAGGTTGCGATGGTCATGTTGATTGGTTTACTCGGTAAAAATGCAGTGTTAATTGTAGAATTTGCCGTTCAGAAGAAAGCGGAAGAAGGTATACCTGTGGCGAAAGCAGCAATTGAAGGAGCAGCAATACGTTTCCGGCCTATTTTGATGACCTCTTTTGCATTTATTGCAGGTTTAATACCTTTGGTAATGGCGACGGGTCCGGGAGCAATTGGTAACAGAACGATTGGTACTGCAGCAGCAGGAGGGATGTTAATAGGAACTATTTTCGGATTGATGATTATTCCGGGATTGTATTATATTTTCGGAACCATTGCAGAAAAATCGAGATTGTCTAAATATGAAGAAGAAAACCCGTTAACAGAACAAACAGAACCTTATCAACATGATGATAAACATGAAGATTTATAATAATAAAAAATTTATAGCTGCTGTTGCCTTATCGCTTGTTTTAGCAAGCTGTAAGGCGCCAATGGCGACTGTAATAAAAGACGAGGTCAAAGAAAATGTTCCTCAGAATTTCAATCAGGAAGATCAGGCGGATGCTAATAATAACAGCGGAACTACTCCTTGGAGACAGTTTTTTACAGATCCTAACTTGGTTGCTTTAATAGAAACTTCTCTGAAGAATAATCAGGAATTAATGATTACTTTACAGGAAATTGAAATTGCAAAAAGCGGTGTTTTAGCTAAAAAAGGAAGATTAACTCCTACAGTAACTGTAGGAGGAGGAGCCGGAGTAAGAAAAGCAGGGCGATATACAAGCGAAGGAGCCGGAGATGCCACTACAGAAGTAGAACCAGGAAAAGCAATGCCGGATCCACTCGGGAATTTCGAGGGAGGTTTAATGGCAAACTGGGAAGTAGATATCTGGAAAAAATTAAGAACTGAAAAAGAATCTGCTGTTGCTCATTACCTTTCTACGGTAGAAGGTAAAAACTTCGTTCTTTCTAATTTAATAGAAGAGGTTGCCAATAGTTATTACGAATTGCTTGCTTTAGATAATCAGTTGGATATTATTCAGCAGTATACAAAGCTTCAGCAGAAAGCGTTGGAAATCTCTAAAATTCAGAAAGAAGCGGCTGCGGCAACCGAATTGGCTGTAAAAAAATTCGAAGCAGAACTGGCAAAGTCTAAGGCAACCGAATATACTATCCGCCAACAAATCATCGAAAAGGAAAATGAAATTAATGCACTTTGCGGACGTTTCCCACAACCGATTGTAAGATCTAAAGGAGATTTTATGTCGATGATTCCTCAGACGGTTTACACAGGTATTCCATCTCAATTATTGGCAAACCGTCCGGATATTAAACAGGCTGAACTAGAATTGAAGTCTGCAAAACTCGATGTAGAAGCTGCAAGAAAAGAATTTTATCCAAGTTTAGAAATTTCGGCAACTTTAGGGCTAGAAGCTTTCAAACCTTCTTATCTTGTAAAGTTACCAGAATCTATGGCGGCAAGTTTGGCGGGAGAATTGGCGGGTCCATTAATTAATAAAAGTGCTATTAAAGCCAATTTTCAGTCTGCAGACGCAAAGCAAATTCAGGCTTTATATGAATATGATAAAACGATCCTGAATGCGTATTTAGATGTTGCTAATTTAATGTCTAAAGTTAAAAACATCGATCATTATTATCAGCTGAAGTCTGAAGAAACTCAGGCTTTAGAAAAATCTATAGATATTGCAAATCAGTTATTCAAAAATTCAAGGGCAGATTATCTGGAAGTTCTTCTGAATCAGAGAGATGCTTTAGATGCAAAAATGGAACTGGTGGAAGCAAAACAAAAACAGCTGAGTACTGTTGTAGATATTTACAAGAGTCTTGGAGGTGGCTGGAAGTAGAACTCTTTATCAAAAATTATTCAATAGAAATTCGGTGCTGATTTTTCAGTGCCGAATTTTTTTTGAAATAACATCTTAAATGAAATATAAGACGACAACTTTTGTCGCGACACAGGTTTAGTTTTGCTTTGAAAATATTTAAGCAATGAAAGTCCCGTTTTATTTAAATTTTAGAGATTTCGAAGCCGATTATTATGATAATCTGGAAAAATGGTTTGAAAATCAGGGAAACACTTCCGAAACCGATTTTCTTTTATATATAAAAGACATGTACAAAGAATATGTTTGTTACAGTTTTTCTGAGGATAAACTTATTCCTGAAGCGAGTGTAGAATTGCAAAATTATGTTTTTCCTAATTATGAAAAATACGGATTGTCTTTTGGTGCAGAATTGGGAGGCAATGCAAAATTTACTCCTGTTGCAGAAACGAAAACAATATCTATGATGGAATATGCTCAATATATTTTAGACTCTATCCACGATTATTTAAGCAAAAATAAAATTACCATGAAAGAGAACGAAACTATTTCAGACTACCTTCATAATTCTTATATAATCTGTGAAAAGAGAAACTTTGGTTTTTATATTGATTCGATACAACATCAGAAACAACTGCCTTTTTTAAACGCTTTTCTTTCCTCAGCAGGAAATACGGTGAGTATGTCTCTTTACAGGATATTTTATAATTCTGTTACAAAAATTGTAGATTTCATAGATTTTAAACTTAAAGAAGTGGAAGCTTTTGAACAAAGTGTTTTCTATGAACTTAAATCTGAGGCTTTTGTAAAAAGACATTTCAAAAATCAAAATTATCTTACCATTTTTAATTAAGATAAATCATTTTCTGAATTGATTATTATAAAGAAATAAAGTTGTCCGGAATTAATGATAAGGATTTGGATAGAATAAAAAATATAATTCACTTTCGAATCCTGATAATTTGGTGCTATCAGGGATTTTGAAAGACTTGTTAAATCATTTTATAGGGAAAAGATATTTGTTAATAAAATTTAAAATCATAAAGTTTTATTAAAATGTTTATTTTTTTAGCAACATAATTTTGAATTTAGAAAAAATGTTGTACTTTTACACCGCCTTGAATGAGGGAACAAATCAAGGTAATAAATTTTTTTTCATCATTTGTGTTTTTAGAATCGTATCGTAAGATACGGTTCTTTTTTATTTAGCTTCCATGCTTTTATATCGTACCAACAAATCGATAAAATATGAATAGGTAATCGAACCTTCCTGCCGATTGCTTTTTAAAAAAAGATTATTGGTAAAGCCAAAAAAGTCAGTAACCAAGCCTTCATGTTCTTTTATAAACTTCTTCTCGTAGCTTCTGTCTCTTTTCATCCCATCGGAATAATTATTTAGCATACTTTTCACAAAATTTTCGTCTTCCTGAACTATTGAATTGAGAAGGCTTTTTAAAGTAAAATATTCTGTACTGTATTTTAGATCGTTATTTGTAGATTCTACACCCATTAGATATCCTATAAAATTGGCTTCTTGTTCTCTGGCAAAACCCAACTGATGAGAACTTTCGTGTGCAATGGTAAAAGGAAGATAAGATGAAGGCAAATTAGAGTTGTATTGTGCTTCAGCCGTAAAAGGATTGTAATATCCTAAAATTCCGGTAAAGCTCATCAGTTTCGAATATAAACTTTTCTTAATAGAATTTACGGGTAAGGCTTTTTTGTTCGTAATAAAGGCAGGAAGTATAGTTTGTCTGCTTAATATTTCGGTTTGAATAGACTGTAAATCCTTAATTATAAAAATGCCATTGCGGTCTTGGTTTATAAGTTTTCGGGTGGCTTTGGCTTTTTCAAGATATTCAAGAGCCAGTTTCTTTCTTGCTTCCAGTGTGATTTCTATTTTAGGAAGTTTGGCGGCAACAGGTGTCTGAAAATAAAGCATTCCCCAAAAAATCTGATATAAAAAGTAAAAAATGTTTACAGTTATAAGTATTTTTAAAAAAGCGTTATTTCGTGTTTTTTTTCGAAATAATTGAATGATTAAAATCAAAAAAACAATTCCTAAAACCGTATACACAATGTCTCCGAAAGAACAGGGTATCCACGAAAAGAGAAGGATGTGAAATTTTCTCTGAAATTCAAAAAAACTTTCAAAAAAAGAAATTAAGAAACTTATTTTTGAAAAATAATAGAACAAAAGAAATTGGACAACTAAAATAGCTGCCCAAATTCTCTTTTTTTTATGATATGTTTTAGTCATCATATTAATGTCCTCCTGATGTAGTTTCTCCCATTACAATTCCCTGTTTCTTCAAAAGTTTTGGCGTTATAAAACCATAGAATGCTATATAAGCAAAACAGATTATTGGGATTACATAAGAAAAATGAGTCCAGGTAATTCCCATTACGCCTTCAGGGCTTGTTTTGTCAAAATCACAAATGTAGCCTTGTATAAGAGGAATAATTCCGCCTCCTAAAATCATCATTACTAAGAAAGAAGATGCTTTACCGGTGTTTTTGCCAAGTCCCGCAATCGCAAGATCGAAAATAGAAGGCCACATGATAGAGCAGAAAAGACCACCCGATATAAAGAAATATTTAGCCATTTCTTTATCTGGATAAACTAAGCCTAAAAACATCATAATAACACCTGCCATTCCGAAGATCATTAATGTTCTTCCTGCCATTTTTCCTCCGATAAAACTCATGATGATAAATGCAAGAATCCAGAATGCATACACATAAAAGCTGGAAACATCTTTACCACTCAGTTCGTTGGCAAAAATAATAATGGCAAAAGCTATAAATGGAATGATAAATTTCATTGCGGTATTCATGGTTTTAGACATATTGAATACATTTACGCTGCCGCTCCATCTACCAATCATTAAACTTCCCCAGTATAATGACACGAAAGGAGCAATATTGTGTTCTAAAATTCCTCCAAACTCTTTAGTATGAAGCAAGGCAGGAAGATTACTGATGATGGTAACTTCTACACCAACATAAATAAAGATTGCAAGCATTCCCAAATAAAGTTGTGGATATCTGAAAATACTGAAGTTAGCCGAGCCTTCCTCAATTTCTGCCTCTTCTTCTTTTGCAGGATCTTCAATTTTAGAAAACAGCATGAAAATAGCAACAAGAATAAAAGCGATCCCTAAACCAATAAAAGGCATTTTCACCTCTTTAAGATGATCTTTCACAAAACCTATAGGATACTGTATGCTTATGGTCTTTTCCTTAATCTTACCCAGTTTTTTAGAATATTCATCAACTTGAGAATCATTGGCAGATAAATTTTGTTCAATCGACTGAATTTCTGTGTCTAAAGAGGAAATGTGATGTTCTACGGTGGCAATTACCTTCTTTACTTCGGTTGCATCATCCTGATTGTCTTTTTGAAGTTCAAGAATATTTTTAGACAACTCTTCTTTGTGAGTTAAATATTCAGATTTTACGATTTCAATTTTAGATAAATTCTTTGCTTTGGGTTGAGATTCTTCTTTGTTTCCCATTCCGAAAAGAATAATTCCTAAAAGGATAGGTCCAATGGTAGTCCCAAGAGAGTTGATTCCGCCTGCAAGGGTTAAACGGTGTGCTCCCGTTTCCGGGCTTCCCATCTTAATGGCAAGAGGATTTGCTACGATCTGCTGAACAGAAAAGCCTAAACCTACGATAAACAAAGCAGATAAGAAAAACCAGAAGTTTGCAGACAATGCTGCCGGTACAAACATGAATGCTCCTAATGCGGAAAGACACAATCCTACGGCAAGTGTTTTTTTGTAGCCAAATTTTTGAAGAATGTCACTTTTTAAAGATATGATGAAAAATATAACAGATCCTACAAAATACGCAACATAAAATGCCCACGCTACAAGCTGGCTCTGAACCTGCGAAAGCACAAACCATTTTTTGAAAACCGGGATGAGGATATCATTATTTGCTGCAACAAAACCCCAGAAAAAAAATACGACAATTAGCGAGAGAAACTGCGACCACTTGGTCTGTTGTGTATTTGAGCTCATATATTAAAATTAAAGGACAAATATAATTGTTTTCTTTGATTAACTGTGTTCTGATAAGGTTTTTTTTATCGTCTCAAAGGCCTTTGTTTTTAGGTCTTTGGGAGATTCTGTAGGCTCAAGGATATCATTAAAAAATACTTTTACTTTTCCGGGATATCCTTTGGAGTTGTCGAACGGAAACATTTCCTTTAAACCAATGAAGGTGAAAACTGCAATTGGAGAGTTATGCTTTGAGGAAAGTGTAAAAGCTCCGTCCTTAAAATCGTCCAAAACTATAGTAGTATCATCCGGAACCCCACCTTCAGGGAAGATTACAATGCTGTTTCCTTCTTCCATCTTCTCGGCACATCTTCTGTAAACATCTGCACGGCTTCTTGCGCTGCTTCGGTCTACCATCACGCAAATTCTTTTATAAATTGTTCCGAAAATAGGGATTTTTTCAAGCTCTTTTTTTCCTACATAGCATAATGGATGATTGGGAAATAAAATGCAGGGAAGCATAATATCCATTATAGAGGTATGGTTAGAAATAACAACATACTGCCTGTTTTTATCAACTTTTTTATGGGTGAGATTAATGAGCTCATATCTCATCCCCATACCGTAAAACATCCCAATACACCAGAGACGAATGAATTTATAGGCGTATTTGTAATTTTTTTTTCGATAGGATAAGATGTAAACCGGAATTCCCAGAATAATCGTTAGGAAAAATGCGAGAATAATAAGCCAAGCTCTCCACAGATAATTTAAAATCTTCGTCACCATCAACCGTTAAATATTACTTTTTTCTTTACTGAATAATTAAGTATGGAAACCAGCACAATAGCTGCAATTTTACTAATCATTTCCGGACTCAAGGTATAAAAAATTAAATTGATGTTCGATTTAAATACAAAACTGTAAAAAACCTGAAAAAAAGTAAGACTTAAAAGAGTTGAAATAAATGAAACAATCATAAAATATGCAAACTCTTTTTTCTTAGAATGCTTTCCTCTTTCAAAAACAAACCAGATGCTTAGGAAATAATTGAATAAAATCCCGCATGTAGTAGAAAGAATATTACTGAACGGATAATGAATCCCATGGAAATCCTGTTCCTGAAGAATAATCTGCGGAAGATAAATACTGAATAGTTTAAAACTTCCGATTTCTACTACAGCACTCAGTCCGCCTGCAATGATAAATAACAATACCTGTTTGTGGCGTAATAATAATGCTCTCATTTATTTTTATAATACGCAAATTTATAACTATATGTTAAACAGTGAAAAAACTTGTTAAAATTTTTTTTTGAATGAAAATAATTTATAATTTTAATTTTCAGAACCGAAGGAATTACATCTGATAAAAAATTCATTTTCAACATTTTCTGTTGATGGTCTTTCTATCTTGTAATGGATGATTGAGAATCGTTTATATCATTTTTACACAACCCGATAATCTAATATTTGTATGAAATCTCAAAACAAGTACAGAAAATTTCAGCTTCATCAAAAAAATATTGAAGCTCTCGAGAAAGAAAATTCACGTTTCAGAAGAGTGTATTCTGAATACGAAAATATTTCCGATGATATTTGGAATTTAGAGAATTCAGAAGGAAATTCTGTTACCGATGATTTTCTTGAAGCGATCAATTTACAGGCTTCTTATCTCGAAGAGGAAATCAACGACTGGCTTGTACAATTCAATCACAACAATACTCAGGCTTAAAAACTGAACTTAATCATAAATACTTACTCCGAACCCTGTTTCTAAAGTTTAATAAAGATAAATTTCATAATTTAGCCCTCTTAAAAAAACAGAATATGGTTGCGATTGTTGATGGAGGCTCCACCAAGTGCGATTGGGTTATTTTAGACGATTTCAATAAAATCTTCCTTAAAACAGAAACAATAGGCTTCAATCCCAATAATATTGCTGCAGATCTCATTGTTCCGGAGATCGAAAAAAATATTAACTTATGCTCTGTAAGAAATTCTATTACAAAAATTTTTTTCTACGGATCTGGTTGTGGTGTGGCAGAAAATTGTGCAACGATTGAAAGGGAACTGAGAAAATTCTTTCACAAAGCAGAAAATCTTATTGTTAAAGAAGATCTTACCGCAGCAGCCTATGCAGCTTACAGAGGCAAACCTGCTATTGTCTGCATTTTGGGTACGGGTTCTAATTCTTGTTTTTTTGATGGGAAGAAAGTGAAAATAAAACTTCCTTCACTGGGTTTTCTCATGGGTGATGAAGGTAGCGGAAGTGCGATAGGAAAACAAGTGGTAAGAAGATTTTTTATGCAGAAACTTCCGTCCGATTTACATTCTGAGTTCGAAAACACTTATCATTTAACCATAGAAGAAGCCTTGAAAAATATGTACCACGGTTCTAGACCCAATGCATATTTGGCAGATTTCAATAAATTTGTGGTAGAAAGAAAAGAACATCCTTATTTCAGACAGATGATTTTAGAAGAAATAAAGAATTTTTTCGATTATCATGTGCTTTCTTATGAAGAATCGCAAACTGCAGAAATTAATTTTATAGGATCTATCGCTTATTATTACGAAGATATTTTACGTTCTGCAGCATCAGAACTTCATCTTAATGTGGGACAAATTGTTCAGAAGCCTATCGAAAGTCTTGTGAATTACCACATACAATATATACTTTAAAAAAAGAAAAAATTTATGGCAAGCAAAAACAATCGCGACGAAGCAAAATTTAATCAGGCAGCGTTAGATTATCATAAAGCAGAACCAAAAGGTAAGATAGAGGTTATTCCTTCCAAACCCCATTCATCACAAAGAGATTTATCTTTGGCATATTCTCCGGGTGTGGCTGTTCCTTGTATGGAAATTCACGATAAGCCGGAAACAGTATATGATTATACCGGAAAAGGCAATTTGGTGGCAGTTATTTCTAACGGAACAGCAGTTTTAGGGTTGGGAGATATTGGTGCGGAAGCTTCAAAGCCCGTAATGGAAGGAAAAGGACTTTTATTTAAAATTTTTGCAGATATCAACGTTTTCGATATTGAAATCAACGAAAAAGATCCAGATAAATTTATACAGATTGTTAAAGGTATTGCTCCCACTTTCGGAGGAATCAACCTAGAAGATATTAAAGCACCTGAAGCTTTTTATATAGAACAAAAATTGAAGGAGGAATTAGATATTCCTTTAATGCACGACGACCAGCACGGTACCGCTATTATTTCTGCGGCAGCACTCATTAATGCACTTCAGATTGCCAATAAAAAAATTGAAGAAGTAAGAATGGTGGTAAATGGAGCAGGAGCTGCAGCCATTGCTTGTACTAATCTTTATATTTCTTTAGGTCTGAAAAGAGAAAATGTTTTAATGTGCGATAGCAAAGGAGTTATTAATCATAAAAGAGAAAACCTTACGCCAGAGAAAATAGATTTTATTGCTCAGACAGATATCGATACTCTTGAAGATGCCTTAAAAGGTTCCGATGTTTTTATTGGCTTGTCTAAAGGAAATATCATGACGGCTGAAATGATCAGCAGTATGAACGAAAATCCTATCGTCTTTGCATTGGCAAATCCGGATCCGGAAATTTCTTACGATTTGGCTATTGCTACAAGAAAAGACGTTATTATGGCAACAGGAAGAAGCGATTTTCCTAATCAGGTAAACAATGTTTTAGGTTTTCCTTATATTTTCCGTGGAGCTTTGGACGTTCAGTCAAGAGGAATTAATGAAGAAATGAAGCTTGCCGCTGTTCACGCCATTGCCGATTTGGCAAAAGAGCCTGTTCCGGAAGCGGTTGTTTTAGCTTATAATTTAAAGAATTTACAATTCGGTAGAGAATATTTTATTCCGAAACCGTTTGATAACCGATTGATTACCAAGGTTTCTAGTGCAGTTGCCAAAGCAGCGATAGAAAGTGGGGTTGCAAGAAAAACAATTTCCGATTTCGAAGAGTACGAAAACCAGCTTCTCGACAGAATGGGCAGAGATGAAAAGCTGATTAGAATGATGCAGAACCGCGCTAAAGCAAATCCTAAGAGAATTACTTTAGGGAATGCCGAGGAATACAATGTGTTGAAGGCTGCTCAGATATTATACGAAGAAGGAATTGCACATCCTATTCTTATGGGTGACAAAAAATACATCAAGAAGCAGATGGAGCGTTTCGGAATTCAGTTAGATTTACCAATTGTAGATCCAAGTGATGATGACCAAAAAGAAAACCGTAAAAAGTACAGAGAAACTCTTTGGAAGCTTCGTCAGAGAAAAGGAATGAACGAATACAAAGCAAAAAGATTTGTACGCCAAAGAGATTATTTCGGACCTTTAATGCTTAAACATGGCGATACAGATGGTTTAATTGTAGGTTTTTCTAAAAATTATACTTCTGTTCTTCGTCCTGTTCTGGAAATTATAGAAAAAGATAAAGGAGTGGATAAAGTAGCTGCGATGATGATGATTTTATCTGAAAAGAAACCTATTTTCTTTGCCGATACTTCCATAAATCAAAATCCTACGGCTGAAGATTTGGTAAATATTGCGAAAATGGCAGAGTTTACAGTAAAATCTTTTGCCATAGAACCAAGAATTGCTATGCTTGGATTCGAAAATTTTGCTGCGATCTCAGAAACTTCTAAAAAAGTGGCGAAAGCAGTAAGCATGCTTCACGAAAAATATCCTAAAATGATTGTTGATGGAGAAATTCAGCCAGATTTTGCTATGGATGCAGATCATTTAAGCGATTATCCGTTTTCTAAATTAGGACAAACTCCTGCAAATACATTTATATTTCCTAACCTGGAATCTGCAAATCTTTCTTATAAAATTATAAGAGGAATGAAGGTTGCTCAGGTTATCGGACCTATTTTAATGGGATTGAAACAGCCTGTACATGTTTTACAGATGCGTTCTAGTGTAGACGAAATCGTGAATTTGGCAACAGTAGCAGTTTTGGATGCTCAGAGAAGAGAAGCTAAAAAATAATTACTTAAAATTTAAATCATAAAAAATCCGCTTCATTTTATACTGAAGCGGATTTTTTATAAAGAATCTGAAAGGATTATCTTTCAAATATTATTTCACCATTCTAATCTCAACGGCAACGAAGCCTTTAGGAGATTTTTCTTTTTCAAAAGAAACTTTGTTTCCTTTTTTAATAGGTTCCATGCAGTTATTGCTATGGAAAAATACATTTTCCTTAGAACCGTCTTCTGTAATAAAACCATAACCTTTTTCGCTAAAAAATGTTACAATTCCTGTTTTAACTGTTTCTTCAGCCTCAATAGGAGCTGCTCCAAGCTGAATGTTGTTGATATCGAAATCCTCATCATTATTCTTGTCTGGTGGAGTGCTGGTTAGCTGACCGTTTGCATCCACATACATAATCATGTCATCAAGGCTTTTGCCTTTATTGTTGCTTGTTTTACGCTCTTCTCTTTTCTGAGCTTTTTCTTTTGCTTTCTGTAATTTTTTCTTAAAATTTTCTTTTTTAGAGAAAGAATCCGCCATATATATGTAAAAATTTATTTGTTACGTGCTGTTGTTAAAGATAAAACTCCTCTCTGAAGTCTACCTGCTCTACCCAAAAACATTTTCCGATTAAATCCGAAAGGTAGACTATTGTTTTTCAGTAATGGATAAAAGATTGCCCGCACAAGTATTTTAATGATAAACGGAGGCATCTGAAATGTGAAACTGAGAGAAAAATAATTATTTTGAACTTTACTTGGATGTAAAAGCTGAAAACCTTTCTATTAATTGCTTCTGCAAATATACAACAAATATTATTGTAAATAGATGTTGTGTTAATATTTTAGTTTTCAATAACTTATGTTTTGTGCCAGAAAGCTCTTAATATTTTTGAATTTTATAATGAATATACAAGACAGCAGCTTCTATAAAATTCGGATGAAAAAAGTTTTTATACTCAAATAAAATTTCTAAAATCTAACAAAAAATCCCCCGAAAATTCGAGGGATTAATATATTTAAAGAAATGTTAAGCTTGTTGTTCCGGCTTATCTTTTCCTTCAGTATTTGGTTTTCCTTCCGGTCTTGGACCTCTTTGTTCACCTTCTTTTTTCTCTGGTCTTGGCGGTCTTGGCAACAAAACTTTTCTTGAAAGTTTCATTTTCTTACGGTCATCATAACCCATAAATTTAACTTCAACCTCGTCACCTTCTTTGTAAGGAACTTTATCTAGTCTAGCCCACTCGATTTCAGAAATGTGAAGAAGACCTTCAGTACCTTTAGCAATCGCTACGAAAGCTCCGAAATCCATTACTTTCACTACTTTACCTTGGTAAACTTCGCCTACAACAGGTACAAAAGTGATTTCGTTGATTTTCGCAATCGCCTCGTTTATTTTCTCTCTGCTCACACCGGAAATCTCGATTCTTCCGATTTCTCCAATTTCTTCGATAGCAATAACAGTATCGGTATCTTTCTGCATTTGCTGAATGATTTTTCCACCAGGCCCGATTACAGCTCCAATGAAATCTTTAGGGATTTCCATCATCACCATTTTCGGAGCGTGAGGTTTCACATCTTCTCTTGGTTCAGCAATAGTTTCGGTGATTTTGTTCAGGATATGAAGTCTTCCTTCTTTAGCTTGTAAAAGTGCCTTCTCCATAATATCCATAGAAAGCCCTTGGATTTTGATATCCATTTGGCAAGCAGTAATTCCGTCTGCAGTTCCCGTCACTTTGAAGTCCATGTCACCCAAGTGATCTTCGTCTCCTAAGATGTCAGAAAGCACTGTGAATTTTCCTGATTTTACATCCGTTACCAATCCCATCGCAATACCTGAAACTGGCTTTTTAATTTGAACCCCTGCATCCATCAAAGCTAAAGTTCCTGCACAGACAGTCGCCATAGAAGATGATCCGTTAGATTCTAAAATATCAGAAACTACACGGATGGTATAAGGATTTTCTTCAGGAATCATATTTGCCAAAGCTCTCTGAGCCAGGTTTCCGTGACCCACTTCTCTTCTTGAAGTTCCTCTTAAAGGACGAGCTTCACCTGTAGAGAATGGAGGGAAGTTATAATGTAAGAAGAATCTTTCGTCATAGTTAACCATTACACTGTCCACCATATTCGCATCTTTCACAGAACCTAAAGTTACAGCTGTTAAAGACTGAGTTTCTCCTCTTGTGAAGATTGCAGAACCGTGAGCTCCCGGTAAATAATCGATTTCGCTCCAGATTGGACGAATCGTTTGAGGATCACGACCATCAAGTCTAATTTTGTCATTCAAAATCATCTGACGCATCGCTTCTTTTTCCACATCGTGGTAATAGACTTTCACGAAAGGCGTTACTCTTTCCAGTTCTTCTGGATTTTCCACGTATTGAGCTAAAAACTCATCACGTACCGCTTTGAATTTTTCGCCTCTTTCTTCTTTGCTGGAAGGGGTTTTTGCTACTTCGTAAACTTTATCATAAGTCTCTTTCCAAACTTTTTCACGGATGGCTTCATCGTGAGTTTCGTGGTTGTATTCTCTTTTAGGTAAAGATTTTCCAACTTTTGCAGCCAATCTTTCCTGAGCTTCTACCTGTTTTTTAATTTCTTCGTGAGCAAAAGTAATCGCTTCAAGCATTTCTGCTTCTGTAATTTCTTTCATCTCACCTTCTACCATTACGATAGAATCTTTCGTTGCTCCAACCATAATATCAAGGTCAGATTTTGCAAGATCTTCAAATTTTGGATTGATAGAAAGTTTTCCATCAATTCTTACCACTCTCACTTCAGACATTGGTCCGTTGAAAGGGATATCTGTAATGGCGATTGCCGAAGATGCTGCAAGACCCGCCAAATCATCAGGAATCGACTGTCCGTCATAAGAGATCAACGAGATCATCACCTGAACTTCCGCATGGAAATCTTCCGGGAACAATGGTCTCAAAACTCTGTCTACCAAACGCATCGTCAGGATTTCCTGGTCAGATGGTCTAGCTTCTCTTCTGAAAAAGTTTCCGGGGATTTTACCGCCTGCATAGAATTTTTCTCTGTAATCTACTGTTAAAGGTAAAAAATCGACACCAGGATTGGCTTCTTTGTTGGCTACAACAGTTGCTAAAAGCATTGTTCCGCCCATTTTTACGACTACAGATCCATCGGCTTGTTTTGCTAATTTCCCTGTTTCAATTGTGATTTCTCTGCCGTCTGCAAGAGTAATCAGCTCTGTAATTGCTTGAGGTACACTCATAAATTTGTTTGTGATGCACTCCGTATTGAGTGCTTTTAAATTAATTATTTCGTCTAAATTTCGTCTGCAAATTTAGTGTTTTTGTTTTAAATGAAATGATGTATCTTATTTAGGCTGAATTTTATCATTTTTTCTTCATCTTTTAAGAGTTTTTCTTGTTGAAAATCCTGTACCCAACTCTCCATTCGATGTAATCTGCTTTGTGAAAGAGATACGAACGCAAACCAATTCCTATGAGCAGATTCTTTCCTATAGTATATTGAAAGCCAAGTCTTTGGTAAAACATGGTTTTGTCATATCTTTTATCAATAGATTTTTTGAAAAGATAAAATCCCGGTTGTACAAGAATTGCAAATCTTGAGATAGTAAGACGGTAGGACGGGATAATATTAAGTAAAAGCTGATCGTTTTTAAATCTTTTTGTTACCTGAATCGCTCCCGTTTCATCCTGATAAAATTTATGATTATAGTCTGCATCATACATGACTCCAACTCCCAAACCTAATGAAGATTTATAACTTATTTGTCTATGGTAAATAGTTTCTATTCCCCAGTTTTGATAATATCTGCCTTTAAATTTCTGAATCATATCCACATCAGATTCTTTAAATCCAGCATCTACACCGTAAAAAATAGAATGTCTTACCGCCCCGAAAGCATTTACATCGAGTGTAGAATATTTATCAAAAGAGGTTAAAGAATCTTTTGGAGCAAATTTTCTTTCATCGAAATGATAGGTTAAAGATAATTTTGTAGATAGGGTATTCATCCCTTTGTTTGGGAGTTTAAGAGCTCCATTTGAAAAATGGTTGAAATTTAAACCTATTCCTAAGTCAAAATGTTTTCCTAAATAATAGATGTAATTAGCTCCTAAATTAATGTAAACACTTACAGACGAGCCAAATGTCTGATTTTTATATCCTTTCTCCAAATCGTAGGGCGTCCAATTGAATGCAAAACCCCCGCTGGTTTCATAGTTCCAGGAATGAGTAGGGGTTTCTTTAATAACACCGCCAAAAGTTCCGTAGATGGCAAATGGTTTTCCCATTTCACTGTTTTTCAAAAAATCGAAAGCTACAATTCCTCCTCCGTAATAAGGTCTGCCAAATCTTCTGTGCCATTCTTTGCTTCCGTCTGTCTGTACCTTCAATTCTGCGGAAGCTCCAATAAATTCTTTCTGTTTGAGTTTTTTAAGATAATCGTTAGTGTCTAAAAACTTTCCTAATTGCAGGCTTACAGAAGTTTGCAAATTGGATTTTGAAATTGTATCTGATTCCTGAGCATTGCAAAATCCTGAAATTAAAATGAAGATATAGAGATAAAACTGTTTCAAGTCAGTAGATTAAAGTTTTAGGAAAACAAATTTAAACGATTTCTTTAAAGATCAGTAAATTTTAGATGAGGTTTTGTGGTATTAAAAGAAAAAAGCAACCTCTTTCGAAGTTGCTTCATTTTTAAAATCTTTTCAGATTATTTTCTTAGACCAAGTTCAGCAATAATTGCTCTGTATCTTGTAATATCTTTTTTCTTAAGATAATCTAATAAACTTTTTCTTTTACCTACTAATTTTACCAAAGATCTTTCAGTATTGAAATCGTGACGATTTGCCTTCAAATGCTGAGATAAGTGGTTAATTCTGTAAGTAAATAGAGCTACCTGTCCTTCAGCGCTCCCTGTGTCTTGTGCAGATTTTCCGTGTTTTGCGAAGATTTCTGCCTTTTTTTCTGATGTTAAGTACATTCCAATATTGTTTAATGATTATTATGTAACGGCTGCAAAAGTACAACTTTTTTTTATGTGCGACAATACTTGGGCAGATGTCCATGTAATTATTTAAAAAAATATCAATACTGTCCTAAATAAAAATTATTAAAAATAGAAACAGCCTAAATACCTATTTTACATTTAGCTTTACATTTAATTTCAAAAAAGAACCCCTTGATA
>NZ_JADQBD010000050.1:0-23004 GCF_017808115.1 Chryseobacterium sp. RR2-3-20
TTAATTTTGAATCCATAAGAAGGTTTTTTTGTTGTACAACCTCAAAGATACTTTGAGTTACTTTAATTCCTTCTTATTTTTTTATTTAGGACGCTATTGTGTTAAAGTCTTCTTTTACCGCTTTTACTACTTCGTTTTCTTTGTATAAATAGCTTAAGAAAAGCTTGTATTTGAAATAATTTTCGTCTTCAAGCTCATTTCTCAGCTTGGCAAACTCTTCACGGAAATAAGCATTTATTTTTTTCGTTCGTTCAGAATAATTTTTCCCGAAAGACTTATCTTCATTAGAAATTCTATCACCAATTTTAATGGTAATGCTTCCATTATAGATGATGAAATCTCCTTTTGGCAATACTTCAGAATTTCCGTGGATGTATAAGGGTAAAACATCCAGGTTCAGCTGTTCAGCAAGATAAAATGCTCCTTTATGAAAACGCTTTATTTCATTATCATACGATCTTTCAGCCTCAGGAAATACTACGAGAGAATATCCCTGATCTGTTTTTTCGCGAAGTTTATCAAGTCCGTTTTCTATTCCCTGAGAAACCGGATAAAACCCTAAAGCTCTCACCATTTTTCCAAAAACAGGCGAATTGTAAACCCAATCGTTCACGAGATATACAATTTTTGGGGAAACCAATGCTACTGCCAAAGTATCTAGAAACGAAGTATGATTGGCAATAATAACGGCAGGTTTGCTAAAGTTTTCATTCGGATTTCGGATTATTTTTTTCGTTACAAAAGGATTGGTGTATAAAACCGACCCCAAAAATTTTGCAACAAGCAGTTTAATCATATACAATGTTTTCCCGTGAGATTTTTTAGCAAAAAAACTTCCGAAAACAGAGATGATAAAACCAAATAAACCATAATATAAAAACGATAAGACAGAATGCAGGAAAAGCCTTAATGTAATGGGCGAAAGCCCTTTTTTTGTTCGGTTGGTAATGAGAAATCTAAACCAGAAAGGATATAAAGTTGAGGTAATCACAATAACCGAAAACATCCCGATTAATGCAACTAAAGCAAGAGAATGCAAAGCTGGATGCTTAGCGAAAATAAGTGATCCGATGGATAAAATGGTAGTGAAAACAGCCAAAATGATAGAAACTCGGTATGTGGGAAGCTCGTTTTTTCCTGTTGTGTATTCTTTCTGCATTGCTTTGGTGAGAAAAATGCTGAAATCGTCTCCAACACCAAAAACCAGAGTGCAGACCACGGTACTGAAAATATTAAGTTCCAGACCTAAGAAATAGAGTAGCCCAGCCGTTACGATTCCTGTTAAAACAATAGGGAACATCGTTAAGAGCGATAATTCAAAATTTCTGAAGAAAAGAATAATCGTGATAACAATTGCAAGAAGCGAGTAATTGATTAAAGTATTGAAATCATTTTTCAGCAGACCCAAAAAATTCTCATTCATCTGTTGGCGGTCTATTGCCAGAGCTTTCTGGTTTTTTTCAACATCATTTATAAAGGCATCTCTGTTTTTATCATCTACTTTCACCACATTAGATAAGGTATAAAAACCCTTATCATTGCTTAAGAATTCCCCAATTTGAAGTGCTTTTATTTTTTCATATTCCTTTAGGCTTACAACAGAATAGGTTTTGTTTAAATTATGGCTGAACTGATCAAATGCGGAAGAATTGAAACCAAATTTATTTCCATTTTGAATCAGCTCGTTAATGGTCTCATTTTTTTTATTCTGATTCCAGAAGTCTTTCCATTGGGAAAGTTTTTTTTGCTGATCTTCTTCAGATAAAACGATACTTCCGATGGAGTTGTAGCTCAGTATTTTCCCTTGTTTTTTTTCTTTTTCTAAAAACTGAGACAGATCCGAATTTTTTTTCAAAGTCTGCTGTTCAGAATTGCCGTAAGCAATAGTATAAACAGATTTTGAAGTGATATCAGAAAGTTTCTGAATTTTAGCTTCGGTTATTTTTAGATCTTCCGGAATGAAATTAAGATCTCCGATGTTTTTATTAAAACCCATATGCCGGAAACCGAAAAAACATGCCAATATGATAACCGAACACGCCATGATAAGCGGTTTGTTTTTTTCGTAAGGATAATTACCGATTTTGTCTATAAAATTGCTTTTGGAATGTTCGTTCTTTTGTTTTGGATGATACAATTGCGGAACAATAATAAGTGCTGCAAAAGAAGAAATGAAAACCGTCATTGCAGCAAAAAGACCAAGATCTTTTAAAGCTTCGGAACGTACAAATACCAAACAGAGAAATGAAACTGCCGTTGTGGCACTACTCAAGATAATAGGCTGCGTAATTTCTTTGTAAAGCTCTTCAATATTATTGTTGTGTTTGTAATGCGTAAGAATATGGAGTGCATAATCTATGGTAATTCCTATTAAGATGGCACCAATTCCGAGGGAAATGGCAGAAACTTTGTCTTTTATAAAATAAAGAATCAGCAAAGAGAGAAAAACTGAGAAAACTGTAGGTAAAAAAACAATGAGAGGGGTGAAGAAATTCCGGAAATAATACATCAATAAAATAAGAAGAACCCCCATAGAAATAACAACGGTATTCTGAATGTCTTTTTTAATCTGCTGCGCATTGGCAACAGCAATAACGGGCGAGCCGAAATAGCTGATTTCTGTTTTTTCTTTAAATTCTTTGTTTATATTTTTCTTGATGTCATGTAAACTGTTGATAAAAATCTCATTATTCTTTGTGTCGTTGCTTTTATTTTTCGGATTGATGAAAAGTAACAGGTTTTTTCCGTCTTTAGTGATGATATAGTTGTCTTCCAGCTTAAAATCTTTACTGATGTTGAGTGTATTAAGCTTCTTTATGCCTAAAAAAGTAATACCGAGTGGATCTTTTTTGATGAATTCTTTGGTAACAAGACTTGCAGGCGAAACCAAAGACATATAATTGCTTTCTACCTGCTTAGAAATACTGTCTTTATCAAGCTTTCTGCTAATTTCCTGATAATCTTTTTCATCTAGAAACAGCGGTAAATTCTGATTAACAAAATCGAAAGTTTCAGAAATTTCATCGTTATTCACTTTTCCCTGAACTGAGGCAATGTATTTCTCTAAGGGCTGAATTTTATTTAAAAAAGAATCTGCAGTTTCAGAGAGCTGAAAATCATTCTCACTAGATTTTTTCTCAATGATTACAATAATTTTGTCTGAAAAATTGAGTTGATTCAGCACTTTTGCCGTAAGATCAGATTTTTCATTTTTAGGAATAATCTGCGAAATATCTTCTTCAAAATTAATTTTGGAGGCGAAAAATCCGCAAACCATCAAAAAAAGCAAAGCGAAAGCTAAGGATGTTATTCTGTTCTTGGAAATAAAATAATATAAGTGAATAAAAATGCGGTGCATTGTAAGATAAAATCTGATTGCAAATTTAATTTTTTAAGCATTAGATTAAACAATAATACATGAAGTTTTCGCTGAAAACCAATAAAATATTCATTTTAAAACAAAAAAAACTCATACTTTTGCAAAAGTTCCCTTTTTAGACAAGAAAATAAAAGCAAAATTCATCTTAAAAAAGATGCAGATCGTATGTTGAAAACGATTGATGAAAAAGTTTCCGGATTTCTGTTTGTAGTAGTATTACCTTTTCTGCTGCTTTTTATGTCTTATTATGGGTTTGAATCTTCTTATACGCATTTTAAAACATCACCGAGACCACCCGAATTTTTATTTTCATCGGTATATTCGTACCGAATTATTCCCAATTATCTAAGCATTTATATGACCGATATAATGGAATATTGTATACAAAATTATTTTCATTCGGCTAAAAATCTCATTCTTAAAAACGGAACTCCTTTTTATCACGGTCTTTTTGTAATGAATACTGTTTTTTTTATTCTCAGTTCTGTAATTATAGATGCGATTTTAAAATTGAGACCAGTTGAACAGTTTTTAAATGCTAATTTCAGGAAAGTAATTCATCTCTTAACTGTATTTTTTATTGTAATGACGCAATATACACCGTCTAATTGTGATCTAATTGCTTTGTTTTGTTATCTGAGCGGTATTTTTATTATTTTAAAATATGCCCACAGCAAGAGCAATAAATATTTTTACAGTTTGATGGTTTTAATAGCAGTTTCTACTTTGGTGAGAGAAACTGCCTGCCTCAATATTGCTTTTTTTGCTTCTCTTTTTTTTAGTTTTGAACATATCAAAAGAAAGAACTTCACTATGGTATGGAAGATATTGCTTTTACTGTTTTCTTTCATGCTGCCTTATTTTGGCTTAAGATTTTTTCTGCAGAGAGAAGAAACTTCATTTATGGAAGGTGTGTATATAGTAAGCAATTTCACCAGCATTTTTAATCTTGCAGGACTTGTTTTTTCTGTTATTGCACTATATTTTGTATACCAACTTTGTGTGAATTCTGAAAGCAGAATAATTATTAAAAAATATTTGTTCTTTTCTCTTCCGTATATCCTGATGATTACTTTTGTAGGTCTTTTTTGGGAGGTGAGATTATTTTTACCCCTGATAATTACTGCGGTCATTATTGCCGGACACGATTTTAAAAAAATGATACTTTAAATAATGAGTTTACTTCATCCTTATTTTCTGATTGCGATGGTTTATATGCTGTTTTTCAGCGTACAGGAAGTTTTCGGAAGAAAGGTGGATAAAAAATGGTTTTGGGTACTTGCGGTTTATCTCATGATTCTTGCGGGATTACGTAATAATGTGGGACCAGATTATGGGAGTTATGTAATGATTTATGTCTACTCCGACACAAAACAATATATTGATATCTTTTTGAAGGCCCTTCACATACAGGGTTCCGAAAATGTAGATCTCGAATGGCTTTATGCGTTAATTAATAAGGTGTTGATGAATGTGTTTAATGCACCTTTTTATTTTGTGACTTTAATCATAGCGATCTGTGCCATCATTTTTAAAGTAGAATATACAGAAGATAATACTTTTTACCCTTTTACTTTCACGCTATTTATGTTCATACCTAATTTTTTCATTGGGGAAAGTGGACAGATTAGGCAAAATTTAGGAACGTTCATTGTTTACTTTGCAATAAGATATATCAAAGAAAGAAAGTTGCTGCTTTACTTATTCTGGATGTTTATCGCAACGGGAATTCATAATGTATGTTATCTTTTTATACCCATGTATTGGTTGGTAAAAGTTCCCATCAATAGATTTTGGATGCTTACGTTAATTATTGGATCTATCCTTTTATCACCATTCGAAGTGTATAGAATTTTTGGAGATTATCTCAATGGTCTTTCCTCAGACAGTATGCTTGTGGAAGGTTTTACAGGTTACATAGATCAAACTACAGAAAGACTAAATGGTGGTGTAGGTATTCCAGAAGTAATGATGGCAATTCTTACATTTTTTCTCTTTACTTTTGATGATAAAATGATGGAAAAATATCCGTATTACGAGTATCATAAAGTTTACGCAGTATTAGGGATATGTTTGTATTTTATTTTTAGGAATAACAGTATATTTTCTTCAAGAATGGCAGGAGCTTTTATCGGTTTTGCCTATATTATCATTCCGAATACAATGTATGTAGTATCTGCCAATACCAAGCGGGCAATTTACACTTTTATCATTGCTTTGGTTCTTTTTAATTTTATTGTATTTTCAAGTTTCAAAAATATTATTGGTGGAAGATTTACCATAGAATTATATAAAAATTTCATTCTGCCATAAATTGATTTTGGAAGTTATTTTTTTGCTCTAAAGTATATTTTCTTTCTGCAAATAATGGTTGCAGAAAGCTACATGTGCTAAATAAAATCATTTAACAAAACTCATCTAATAAAAAAGCTTTACTTTTGCAAAAAATTTCAGGAATGTCGAAAAATTTAGTAATCGTTGAGTCTCCGGCAAAAGCAAAAACTATTCAGAAGTATTTAGGTAAAGATTTTGAGGTGAAGTCCAGTTTTGGGCACATCCGGGATTTGCCTAAAAAAGGAATGGGAATAGATTTGGCCACATTCAGCCCGGATTACGAAGTTTCTGCCGACAAAAAGAAACTGGTTACAGAATTAAAATCAGCAGTAAAGAAAGCCGAAATGGTTTGGCTCGCTTCCGATGAAGACCGTGAAGGAGAGGCAATTGCATGGCATTTGGCAGAAGAATTGAAACTGAAACCCGAAAACAGAAAAAGAATCGTCTTCCACGAAATTACTAAAAATGCTATTCTTAAAGCCATCGAGCATCCGAGAGACATAGATCAGAACTTGGTAAATGCACAACAGGCAAGAAGAGTTCTCGACAGAATCGTAGGTTTCGAAATGTCTCCCGTTCTCTGGAAAAAAGTAAAACCGGGACTTTCTGCCGGCAGAGTACAGTCGGTTGCCGTAAGACTTGTGGTAGAAAGAGAAAAAGAGATCCGCAGTTTTGTACCAAAAGCCAGTTTCAAGCTGGATGGTATTTTCTTGAATGATGCCAATCAGGAAATTTCGGCAAAACTTAAAAAAGATTTCAATAAAGAATCCGAAGCTGAAAATTTTTTAGAATCGGCCAAAAATACAGAGTTCAAGGTTTTAAATGTGGAAACTAAACCGGGAAGCCGCTCTGCATCTGCTCCATTTACTACCTCTACACTTCAGCAGGAAGCATCATCAAGACTGGGATATAATGTAACCAATACCATGAGGCTTGCCCAAAGACTTTATGAAGAAGGATACATTACGTATATGAGAACCGATTCGGTAAATCTTTCTCAGGAAGCTATTGAAGGTGCTAAAAAACAAATTGTCTCAGAATATGGAGCCGAATACTCTTCTCCGAGAAATTATACTACCAAATCTTCATCTGCACAGGAAGCTCACGAA
This sequence comes from Chryseobacterium sp. RR2-3-20, assembly GCF_017808115.1. Classification (NCBI taxonomy): domain Bacteria; kingdom Pseudomonadati; phylum Bacteroidota; class Flavobacteriia; order Flavobacteriales; family Weeksellaceae; genus Chryseobacterium; species Chryseobacterium sp. RR2-3-20. The sequence continues at coordinate 6,823 of NZ_JADQBD010000050.1, forward strand.
GCCATTCGCCCAACAGATTTTTCAGTAAAAGCAATTGGTGATGCTCAATTGAGCAAATTGTACCAGCTGATTTACAGAAGAACACTGGCTTCACAGATGGCAAATGCTAAAATAGAGAAAACAGTTATAGAAATAGGGAACGCAAAACTTCCTCAGCATTTTGAGGCTCAGGGAGAGGTTATTATTTTTGATGGTTTCCTTAAGGCTTACGGAATTGTAAAGGCTGAAGATGATGATGAAGAAAATAACGAAAAACTATTGCCGAAAGTTACTGTAGGTGAGGTTTTAAGCTATAAAAAGATTACCGCAACAGAAAAATTCACTAAACCAAGTGCAAGATATACAGAAGCTGGTTTGGTAAGAAAACTGGAAGAATTGGGAATAGGGCGTCCGTCTACCTATGCACCTACCATTCAGACAATTCAAAACCGTGAATATGTTGATAAAAGAGAAATAGAGCCGCAAACGAGAGAGGTTGTGAAATTTTCTTTGGTTAAAGAGGTCATTAAAAAAGAAGTTCTTGACGAAAAATTCGGTGGAGATAAAAATAAATTTGTTCCTACCGACATCGGGGAAGTGGTTAATGACTTTTTAACAGATAATTTTACAGAAATTCTAGACTTCGGATTTACGGCAAAAGTAGAAGAGAGTTTTGACGAAATTGCGAATGGAGGTCAGAAGTGGAAAGAAATGATGACCGATTTCTACTCGAAATTCCATCCGAGAATTGAAGATGTGAAAGAAAATGCAGACAGAGCCAATGGAGAACGTCTTTTGGGAGTAGATCCCAAAACAGGAAAGAATGTGAACGCCAGAATCGGAAGATTTGGTCCTATGATTCAGATTGGTGAGCAGGATGATGAAGAAAAACCTGTTTTTGCATCGCTTTTATCAGGGCAAAATATTGCTACCATTACGTTGGAAGAGGCTTTGGAACTTTTCAAACTTCCATTTGATCTTAATGAAGTAGACGGTCATCCGGTTACCATTGGCGTTGGGAGATTTGGTCCATATGTGAAGTGGGGCGAAACGTACATCAGCATTCCCAAAGGTGAAGATCCTCTTTCTGTAGACCAAAGCCGTGCAGAAGAAATTATTAATGAAAAGAAACTGGCAGATGCACCGATTGCCAACTATAAAGGGGAGCCTATTACCAAAGGTAGCGGAAGATTCGGACCTTTCATAAAGTATAAAAGTGTTTTCATCAACGTTCCGAAAAGGTATAATTTCGATAATCTTTCTCAAAGTGACATCAACGAATTGGTGGAAGCTAAATTAGAGAAAGAAGCCAACCGTTACATTCAACAATGGGAAGCTGAAAAAATCTCCATTGAAAATGCAAGATGGGGTCCTATCGTAAAACACGGAAAAAATATTTATAAAATTCCAAAGAAAAAAGACGATACCAAGTATGAAAGTGAAGATTTGAAAGAAGTATCTTTGGATGAGGTGAAAAAATGGATTACCGCACAGGATCCAAAAGCTTTTGCCGAAAAGAAAAAGCCTGCAGCTAAGAAACCCGCAGCTAAAAAAGCAACAACAGCTAAAAAAACGGTTGCCAAAAAACCAGCAGCAAAGAAATAATTATTTCCGAATAAATTATCAGCACAGATTTTTAGTCTGTGCTTTTTTATTAATACTCATTTAATTTTAATATTTTTGAGCTTTAATAAGTATTTGAACACATGAATTTTGAAGACTTCATCATTTCCCCACGAAATTTTAAGACGGAAAACTGGCAAATTGGGCACAGAATTACCAAAGAAATAAAGGAAGACAGTATTGTGCTTCTTTTTGTTTCAGATTATAGAGGTGCTAATGGTGATGCCGAAGTACAGGATTTTACAGCCATCCGAAAAGAATTTTACAAGCTTTCTCAGTTGGATTTTGAAATTCCGGTTGTGGATCTGGGGGATTTGGTTTCCGGGAAATCGGTAGAAGATTCTCATTATATTTTGCAGGAAGTTTTATCGGCTTGCCATTATAAAAGAGCGATTCCGATAGTGATCGGTGGTTCGAACGATTTTGCTTTTTCACATTTTTCGGCACTTCATTTTCATCAGAAAAATATCAGTTATACACAGCTGAGCAATATTATTTCTCTTAAACAAGGTGAAAGTATCAGCGAACATACATTTTTAAGCAAAATTCTTGGATCCAAAAATTTTCAGATTAAAAATTATCATCATTTAGGGTATCAAAAGCATTTAAATGAAGCAGATTCGGTAAAACTTATTAAGGAAGTGGAGTTTGATATTGTCCGTTTGGCAGAAATGATGAATTCTACCGAAAAAACAGAACCGTTTTTCAGAAAAGCAGATCTGGTTACGGTAAATTGCGATGCAATCGAAAGTTTTTCTAAGAGTTTTTCTATGAATCCTCAGGTAAATGGACTCAACAGACGTGAAATCTGTGCTTACATGAAAGAGATTGGCTTGAGTGAAAATTTGAAGTCTGTAGGGATTTTCAATTATAACATCTACTCGGAAAATCAGCTTAATCACCAGCTTTTAGCTCAAATGATTTGGTATCTTATAGAAGGAATCAACATACAGCATTCTCATCCGAAAGAAAGAAGCTACGAAATGTTTTATGTACTTGTTGAAGACCGACAGTATGCTTTTAAACGCGATACTTTCAGCAATCTTTGGTATTTTGGGGATGATGATAATATTGAAAACTGTATTCCATGTTCGAGAAGAGATTTTGATGAAGCCAAAAAAGGCTGGTTAAGTCCGAGATTTACAAAAGCTTAATTCATGAATGCTTTATCAAAAGTTTCGGTAATTGTCCCGGTATATAATGTTCAGAATTATCTTGCTAAATGTCTTAATTCCTTAGTTAACCAAACCCTGCAAAATATCGAGATCATTGTTGTAAATGATGGTAGTACTGATGATTCTCAGCGAATTATAGATGAATTTTCTGTTCAGTTTCCATCAAAAATTAAAGCTTTTACAAAAGAAAACGGTGGGTTGAGTGATGCCCGAAATTTTGGAATTGATAGAGCTTCTGGAGATTATTTAGGCTTTGTAGACAGTGATGATTATGTTTCTGAAATCATGTTTGAAGAAATGCTCAATCTTGCTGAAAAATGTAGTGCAGAAATGGTTATCTGTAATATTCAGAAAGTGGATGAGCAAGGTAAGGTCACCCAAAAACTTACTCAAATCCCCAATATGCCAGAAGAAATTGATTTGCGTTCTCATTTTTCTGTTTTTTCAGATTTAAGTTATTTTGCGTGCAATAAACTCTTCAAAAAAGAATTGTTTAAGGATAAGAGATTTAAAAAAGGGGTTCATTATGAGGATATTCAGCTGATTCCCCAACTTTTGTTAAAGTGCACAACTTTGGCTCAGACTCAGAATTTTCATTATCAATATTTTGAAAGAACAGATTCTATTTCGAAAACTCATAACGAAAAAGGACTTGATATTTTGAAAGCAGTAGAAGAAGTGGAATTGGCTTTTGCGACTTCTAAATATTCTGATAAAAATGAGGAATTAAAAAATTTTCAGATTCTTGAGGGTATTTATACTTTTCTCGCATATCTCGCTTTTGTGAAAAGTGATGAAGAGTTTTACAAAATTTCTGGGCAATTATCCCATTTTATTGAAAAAAGAGGGATTAAATTGAAAGATATATTGTCTTACAGTCGTTTCGGTAAAAATTATATTTTATCTTTGCCGCTGAAAAAAAAGATTTTCTATCTTCTTTTCTTTTCAGGACAGAAAAAGTTGATAAGAAAACTCATGTAACACAAATAGCAATATTGTTGTTTCTGTTCCCTGAAACAATGATTTTTTTACACTTTGCTTTCCCAAATTGGCAAAGTAGATAATAAAAACAGCGATGAAAAATTTTGAATTACTCTTAACTCAAACAGGAATTTCTATTTTTTATGTAAAAGTAGGGTTAGGGTTTTTATTCTCTTTTTTAATCACTTTTTTTTCTATTCCTACCATTATTAAGATTTCCAGAAGAAAAAATCTGATGGATGAACCGGGGCTGAGAAGTTCCCATCTCAGGAAAATTCCCAATCTTGGCGGAATTGCTATTTTTTACTCCATAGGAATATGCACCTCTATTTTTGCCTACGAAATTTTCGATTTATATAAATTTCTTTTTGCATCACTCATCATTCTTCTATATGTGGGAATAATGGATGATATTGTAGTAATGCGGGCTTACAAAAAGCTCATTGCGCAAATCGTAGTTTCTGTGTTTATTGTGATTGGATCCGATGTAAGAATCCGAAGTTTGTTTGGGATATTTGGTATTTATGAAATTAATTATTGGATAAGTGTTATTTTCTCAATTATCACATTCATTATTCTTATTAATGCATTTAATCTCATTGATGGGATAGATGGTCTTGCAGGAGGATATTCTGTAGTTTGCAGTGCTATTTTTGGATTTAGTTACTATCACTTAGGACCGTATAATTATCCGCTTGTGGTTCTATCTTCAGTCATTATAGGTTCTGTTTTGGCATTTTTATATTATAATCTCTCCAATTATAGAGCAGCAAAAATTTTTATGGGAGATACAGGCTCTATGCTTTTAGGTTTTTTGCTCGCTTTTACTTGTATCTGTTTTATAGATATTTTTATTGATAAAGAAAGATTAGATATCCCTAGATATCATTTGAAATCTGCACCCGTTATTGCAGTTGCAATACTTATATTACCCATTGTGGATACTTTAAATGTTATCGTAATTAGGCTTTTTAACCGAAAATCTCCATTTGAGGCAGATAAAAACCATATTCATCATAAACTTTTAAAACTGAATCTTACTCACAGAAGAGCTAGTTTTTATATCATTATATATTATTTGTTTATTATACTTATTACCTACTTTTTAAGGCATTCTAATGTGAATATTCTTCTGGCTACGGTGTTGATTTTGGGTTTTATAGGAGCCTATATTCCGGATCTTATACTTGCTTTTCAAAACGATAAACAAAAAAGTATTAATTAAATCTCTATTTTTGCAACTACATTTTATGACGATGAAAATTTATAAAAATTTATTATTTCTGATCATTCCGCTTATTCCGCTTATTCTTACTTCTTGCCTTACTTCTAAGGATGTTAAATATATGCAGGATAGTGAGAGTTTGGTTATTAACGAAGAAGGCTTAATCCCATATAATATCCCTATTTATAGAGTGACAAAAAATGACATGTTAACTCTTGATATTGTTACAACACCCAAAGGTGATGCGGCACAGTTTTATTCTTCCTTAAATACTTCAGGATTAGGAGGAGGAACTTCTATTAGTGTAATGGGTACTAATAATGGTACTGGTGTTGGAGGTGATGCTACTATTTATTTTAGAGGTTTGAAAGTTGATACTAAAGGTGAAGTTAATATATTTGGGATAGGATTTATTAAGGTAGAGGGAAGAACTCTGGATGAAATAACAGCTGAAATTCAGGAAAAAGTAAATGAAAATTTTCAGGAAGGTAAATCTCAGGTAAGACTAAATACAGATGGTATTACTTACTATATTCTTGGAGATATTGAATCAACAGGAATGACTGGAGAGAAAAAAGCATACAAAAATACACTTACCCTCACGGAAGCTATTGCTATGAATGGAGGAATGAACCGAACTATTGACCGTAAGAATATTGTCATTTACCGCAAACTTCCGGAAGGAATTAAAAAAGCAAAAATAGATATCACAAGAGAAGATGTTATGAATTCTCCGTACTTCTACGTGCAAAATGGAGACGAAATTTTGCTCTCTACTAATAAGAGAAGTCTTAATGGTTTTGGTAAAGATCCTTTACAAACAGTTATCAGCGGAGTTTCAATCATCACTACCGCAATGTCCATCTATCTACTTATTAAAAATCTTTAATTATGATTCCGGGAAAAGACAATAATAAGGGAGCTAAGAATGATGCACCTAAAGAAAAATTCGGTTCTTTTGCGCTTTTTGATGTTGAACATTTTTTAAGAAGGTTACTTAAAAACTGGTATTGGTTTGTGCTCACACTTTCCATAGGATATGTTGTTTCATGGTTTTATGGTAAATATTATGCGCAGAATATATATGCGTCTAATCTTTCTCTGAGTATCTCCAATAATACATCCAGTTATTTTACACCCAACCAGTCTATTAACTTTATTTGGGGGCAAGGAGGAAATCAGGATGGGATTTACCTGAAAAAAATGCTTTTATCAAGGTCTCATAACGAATTCTTGGTTCACGAATTAAATCTTTTTGTGAATTATCAGACCAAAGGAACCATAAAAGCAACTTACTTGGATAAAGATGATTCACCTGTGTTTTTGGAAGTAGACAGAAAACATTTACAGCAGGTTAATTATCCGATAACGCTAATTCCCAAAGGGAATAATTCTTATGAAGTAGTATTGCCGAAAGAGGGGCAATCTTCCAGTCTGTATTCTTATGAGTTTGAAGGTTTTCAAAATATTAATTCATTTCCAAGACCTGCGAATAAAATCATTAAAGTTAACGAATGGTATACGTCTCCTAATCTTCGTTTCAGGTTAGTGCCTAATCCTGTTGAAACAAAGATTAAACTAGACAATGTTATTGTAAATCTAAGCACGGTGAATGATGCTGTAAATAACATTATTGGCTCTGTAGGAGTAGATTTTGATAAAGAAATTAATACAATAATGATTGTTTCTAAAACAGGATACAATCTGAACAGTACAGTAAATTTTCTCAATACATCTATTGAAGAACTGCGTAAAAAAAGATTTAATGATCAGAATACTGTAGATCAGCGTACTGAAGCCTATCTAGCAGAAAATCTTTTAGACATAAGAAAAAAGTTAGACTCTAGTGCGGCTTATCTCAATCATCTAAAAGTTTCAGAAAAATTATATGATATTAACAACCGAGATGAAAAATCTCTAGATAAAATAAAGGAGCTGGAGGCGAAAAAAGCTGATTTTCTAAGCAAAATGAATTCTCTGAAGAATATTAGAAGTACAGTAGATTCTAAAAATTTTGATAAGATGATTAGTCCTTCTGCGGCAGGATTCGATGATGGAATGTTTACGGCTTCTGTTTCTGAATTGAAAGCTTTATATATGAAAAAAAGAGAGCTTTCAACTATTTACACTCCTAATTCAGAGCCAATTAAAGAGGTGAATAGGTTAATCAATGAAGCTATGAGCAATTCTTCAGGTTCGCTCAGAAATGTCTATAATGTTTATACCACACAGATTAATAAATTAGACCAGCAAATTGCCGAGGCAAGTTCAGATTTATCAACCTATCCTGAAAAACAGAGAAAATATTTGGATGCTGAAAGAGGGTATAATATGATTGAAGCAACCTATAATAGTCTTTTAAGCAGACAGAATGAGAGCAAAATGAGGTTGGCAACCAATCAGTCTGATATTACAGTAATCGATCCAGCTAAGAATTTGGGTCAAGGACCGATAGGACCGAATGTAAAAGCAACTAAAATGGCTATTTTGACAGGTTTTTCAGCAATACCGTTGTTGATTATCTTACTAGGAAGCTTGTTTGACAGTAAAATTAGAAATATTAAAGAACTTATTAGTGTTACTAAAATACCACTACTCGGAGTTATTGGGAATAATGCCAGCGAAAATATGCTTACCGTTTTAGATTCTCCTAAGTCTTCTGTATCCGAAGCTTTCAGGGGGATTCGAGCCAATGTAAGATTTCTGTCTGGAGATGATAATAAGAGTAAGGTAATATTGGTTACTTCTTCTGTGGGAGGTGAGGGTAAAACGTATGTGTCCATCAATCTAGCGTCGGTTTTAGGATTGAGCGATAAAAAAACGATATTACTCGGGATGGACTTGAGAAAACCAAAGATTTTCGGAGATTTTAATATTGATAATAAATTAGGGATATCAAACTACCTTACTGGTGAAGCTACGGTTGAACAGATTATCAACAAAACAAGAATTCCTAATTTGGATGTGGCTACTTCAGGACCAATTCCGCCTAATCCATCAGAGCTACTAATGAGTGAAAGAAATATTAAATTTATAGAAGAACTGAAAAATCTTTATGATTTTATTATTATCGACTCTCCTCCTGTAGGTCTTGTAGCAGATTCTTATGAATTGATGAAGTATTCTGATGCCAATTTGTATATAGTTCGCCATGAATATACAGAAAAGTATATGCTTAAAATGATTACTGAAAAGTATCATAACGGTGAAATTAAACATTTAGGATTTGTTTATAATGATTATGTGGTGAAACAAGGTTATGGCTACGGTTACGGCTACGGTTACGGCTACGGTTACGGTTATGGCTACGGTTACGGATATTTTGATGAAGATAAAAATTATAAAGAGCCGTTACTTATTAAGATTAGAGACAAAATGAAATCAATATTCAATAGATAACGAAAGTAAACCCCATAAACGTGGGGTTTATTTTTTTATAAATTTTAGTTGTTAGTATTAAAAAAAGAATAAATTTGCTACTTTGCCGTTTACTTTATAACAAATTATATTTTTTTGTTTATTTTTAACTAAGCATTAAGAATATCTTTAATATAAAAATGTTTTATATTTGCAAAAATTAAATTTTTAAAATAACCATAAATCCGTATTCTTTATGAATAAAAAATTATTGTTTAGCTTTCTTACCCTTTTAGGAACTGTGGTAAGTTTGAAAGCACAAAGAAATGAATTGGGAATTCGATTAGGGATGAGTAATCTTGTAGGAGATATAGGTAAAACCAATTACATTTTGCAAAAGCCATTGGATTTGAGCAGGGTTTCAGATTTAGGATTTCCGTTTTATGGTGGTATTTTATATAGATTTAATTTTAACCCTCATCAGACAATAAGATTAGATCTAGGTTATAATCAGGTTCAGTTTAGCGATAAAGCTGCAAAAGAAGAATACAGAAGAAATAGAAATTCTTACGGGAAAAATAATATTTATGAAGCGAGTTTAATATTCGAATATAATTTATTTCCTGTAAATAATGAGCAGTTAAGTATGATTAGCCCTTACATCTTTGGAGGAGTTGGAGGATTGGTCTTCGATGCACCTAAAGCTACAGTTACCCACGATTTCAGAAGAAATTCTGACGGAGTTGCTCAGGCTCCTATTAATGAATTGGATTTCGTAACGACTACACAATATTCTTTGGGTAAAAAAGTGGTTGCGCACATTCCTTTCGGTGTTGGTTTGAAGTATAAATTCAACCACGGATGGGCTGTATTTGCAGAAGCAACATTTAGATATTCACTTACAGATCAGTTAGATCACAGTAAGCTGTTAGATAAAGATGTAGTGTCTAAGTATAACGGAGATATTTTAAGTCCTAATACAAAAGGATCTCTTTTGGAGTCAGGAAATTATTATATTGTTTCGAAAGAAAGAGAAGCAGAAATTATACACAAAAGAGCTTTAGGAGATACAGAATCTAAAGATTGGATGAATACTTTCAGTGTAGGTCTTACCTATTCATTTGGAAGACCACCATGTTATTGCGATTAAGAAAAGATGTCATTAATAAAAGAAAAGATTAATTCTGAGAATTTGCCGAAACACGTTGCCATAATTATGGATGGTAATGGAAGATGGGCAAAATCCAGAGGAGAAGAGCGGACTTTCGGTCATAAGAATGCTATTAGTGCAGTAAGAAATGCCATTAATGCGTGTAACGAAATAAATATACCATATCTTACTCTATATACATTTTCATCTGAAAACTGGAAAAGACCTAAAGACGAGGTTAATACTCTGATGACTTTGCTTACAGAAACACTTTTGCTGGAAGCAGATGAGATTTTCAACAAAGGATTGAGAATGCATGTCATAGGAAATTTAGATAATCTGCCGCCTCTGGTAAAGGATCAGTTGCTAAAAGTGGTAGATCTTACGAAAGAAAACACAAAAGGTAATTTGGTTTTGGCAATTAGCTATGGGTCTCAGAATGAGATACTCAATGCTGTTAAAAATATCAGTAAAGATGTTAAAGATGGTAAGGTAGAAATCGATGATATTAATGAGAATCTTTTTGAAGATTATCTCTATACAAAAGATTTTCCGCCTGTAGATCTTCTTATAAGAACAAGTGGTGAAATTAGAATCAGCAATTTTCTCCTTTGGCAAATAGCTTATGCAGAACTTCAGTTTTTAGATGTTCTGTGGCCAGATTTCACTAAAGATATTTTCTTCCAATGTATTGTAAATTATCAAAACAAAGAAAGAAGATACGGTCTTACCGGCGATCAAGTTCAAATCCAGTAAATTTTAAGAAAAGAAAGATTACGATAAAATGAAGTTTAGACTATTACCCATCATTATGTTTGCGGCTTCTGCACATTTTTATGGACAGGCAACTCCACAAGATAGTACAAAGGTAAATACCACTATCCTTGCAGAAAACCAAACAGGAACATACACTCTGAAAGATATTGTGGTAGATGGGGTGAAAAAATATTCTCCTGCGCAGATTTTAAGATTTACAGGGTTACTGAAAGGTGAAGAAGTAGATATTCCGGGGCAGAAAATCAGTAACGCAATAAAAAAACTTTGGGATACTCAGTCTTTCTCAGAAGTAGAGGTATATATCGAAAGTATTGATGGCAAAACGGTTGTTTTAAAATTTCATCTTGAAGATTTAAAAGAACTCGGCGAAGTGAAATTTGTCGGGAGAGGGATTGGTAAATCTAAAAACGAAAAATTAGCCAAGGATAATAACCTGAAACCAGGTACAAAAATTACTCAGAATCTAATTTCTAGTCTTAAAACCAATATTCCTAAAGATTACGTAAAAAAAGGATTTGCTGATGCTAAAATTACCATTGAGGATAAGATAAATGCCAGTGATCCTAATCTTGTGGATTGGACTATTAATGTAGACAAAGGAAAAAGAATCAAAATAAGCCATATTGAGTTTGAAGGAAACGAAAACGTTTCCGATAGAAAGCTTAGAAAAAAAGCATTTAAAGAAACTAAGCAAAAAAGATTTGGTATTGGAGGTATTTTAAAATCTTCAAAATTTGTAGAAGAAAAATATCAGGAAGATAAGCGTAATCTAATTAATTATTATAATTCTTTAGGATATAGAGATGCAAAAATTGTTTCAGATTCTGTTTGGAGAAACAAAAAGAACAATTTCGAAATCAATGTAAAACTAGAAGAAGGTAAAAAATATTATATAGGAGATATCACTTTTGTAGGAAATACAGTTTACCCTACAGAATATCTTCAGCGTTTATTGGGATATAAGAAAGGTGATATTTACGACGCAGTTGGATTCAACAAAAAGGTTGGTGAAGATGGAGGTAAAGAAGACGATTCCGATCTTAGATCTCTGTACATGAATAATGGTTACCTTTTCTCCAATGTAACTCCGATTGAAAAATCAGTTAATGGTGATGCTGTTAATTTAGAAATCAGAATTAATGAAGGAGAACAAGCTACTTGGAATAAAGTAACATGGTCTGGTAATACAACCACTCATGATCATGTAGTTTTAAGAGCTTTGAGAACTAAACCAGGAGAATTGTTTAAGAAAACAGATATCAAAAGAACATATTTCGATCTTGCATCAATGTCATTCTTTGATCCTCAACAAATTAAATATGACATCGATCCACAAGTTCAGGATAATACTGTAAATGTAAACTGGGGATTGGTTGAAAAAGGATCTTCACAAGTACAGCTTCAGGCAGGTTACGGTGGAAACAGCTTTATCGGAACATTAGGTCTTACATTTAATAATTTCTCTTTGAAGAACTTTCTTAAATTTAAAGACTTCAGACCTGTACCGCAAGGAGATGGGCAAACATTGTCTATCCAGGCTCAGGCAGGACAATACTTTCAAAACTATGGTATCTCATTTTCAGAACCTTGGTTGTTTGGAACAAAACCAACAGCATTGTCTGTCAGCTTAAATAACTCTAGAGTAAATTACAGACAATATTCAGGTCCGGATCAAAGACTTAATATTTTTTCTGCAACAGTAGGTCTAAACAGATATTTGAGATGGCCAGACGATTATTTTTCTCTATATACAGGTATTCAATATCAAAAATATAATTTCAGTAATTACCCTTTTGAATTTGGAAACAGTACAGAGTTATATGGAAATGCAAATAACTTAAGTTTAAATATTGGTTTAAGCCGAAACTCTGCTGGTATAGATCCAATTTTCCCAACAGTAGGTTCTAATATAGAATTGTCGGGTAAATTTACTCCGCCTTACTCTTTATTCAGCAATAAAGATTATTCTACCATGACTCCTGTTGATAAATACAAATGGATGGAGTTTTATAAAATTAAGTTCAAAGCAGATGTTTATAATGAAGTAGTAGGAAAACTTGTTTTAAGATCTTCTGCCGAAATGGGCTTTATGGATGGATATAATAAACAACTGGGAGCACCACCTTTCGAAAGATTTTATGTAGGGGGTACAGGGCTTTTCGGAGGTAGATTTGATGGTAGAGAACTTATTCCGCTTAGAGGTTACGAAAATGCTTCTACTTACGGAGGTCAGCCACAAGATATTACTCAAAGAGGTGGAGGTACTATTTACAACAGATTTACGTTAGAGTTAAGATATCCGATTTCATTAAATCAAACAGCAAAGATTTACGGACTTACATTTGCAGAAGGAGGTAACGTCTGGAATACGTGGAGTAAATACAATCCATTCCAGTTAAAAAGATCTATTGGTGTAGGGGTAAGAGTTTATATGGGGGCATTTGGTTTAATTGGATTTGACTTTGCGTACGGATTTGATAAAACAATTAATGGAGATGTGTCCGGAAACAAAACACACTTCCTAATGAACCAATCATTATAAAATGAAAAAACTGAAAACACTTTTTTTAGCGTTAGCGATTTTGTCTTGCGGATTAATCAATGCACAGAAAATGGGTGTTGTAGATACCCAGTATATTTTGGAAAATATGCCGGAATATAAAGAAGCTGAAGCAAGATTAAAAGCTCAGATTGATACCTGGGAACAAGATTTGCAAAGATTGCAAACTGAGTATGAGCAAAAAAGATCTGCTTTTGAAAATGAAAGAGTGTTGCTTATTGGAGATCAGCTTAAGCTAAGAGAAAAAGAAGTTTTGGATCTCGATAAAAGCATTAAAACTACAACCAGTTTAAGATTTGGAAAAAATGGTGAAGTTACACAATTGAGAACCAATTTGGTACAGCCGTTTCAAGATCAAATTTGGACGGCAATTAAAACAATGTCTGAAAAAAATGGATTAGGTATAGTTTTTGACAAAAGCAATGATATAAATGTAATTTTTCTTCAAAAAAGATATGATTACACAGACAAAGTATTAGATATTCTTTTAAAAGGAACCGAAAAAGAAAAGAAAACTAATAAAAAATAGTAAAAGTTTTTATAGAACTTAACTTTTATTTAAATTTAAAATCTAAAAACAAATTAAATTATTTATTTACCAATTATGAAAAAATTAAGTGTATTATTTGCAGCAGTGATGATGGTTGTTTCTGTAGGTATGGCAAAAGCTCAAAAAATAGCTACGATGGATGTTGCATCTATTCTTAATGCAATGCCGGAAAAGAAAAAAGCAGATACCGATTTGAAAGCTTTTATTGATGGGAAGCAAGCAGAAATTAAAAAGAAAGGTGATGCTGCTCAGGCTAAATATGAAGTTTATGCTAAAGAGGCTCCAACTAAGACCGAAGCAGAAAATAAAGCAAGAGGTGAAGAAATGCAAAAACTTCAACAGGAGTTAGCTCAAATGGAAGATAAAATGAGAAAAGATGCTGCAGCTAAGCAAGATTTGCTTTTTGAACCAATTGAGAAAAAACTAATGGATATAGTTACTAAAGTAGCTAAAGCAAATGGTTATGAATACATCATGGATGCAAATTCTACGGGCTTAGTTTACAAAGCAGGTCCAGATGCAACTGCTGCGGTTAAAAAAGAATTGGGTATCCAATAATTTTAGGAATTAACAAACATTTACAAACCAACCATCTCTTTTTAGAGGTGGTTTTTTTATTTTTGTGGTATGGAAAAAGAAATTTCAACTACGGTAAAAGTTAGGTTCAGCGATTGCGATCCAATCGGTCATTTAAACAATGTAAAGTATCTCGAATATATGTTCAATGCGAGAGAAGATCATGTGGAGACATTTTATGGATTTACCTATGAAGAATATACAAAACGTACAGGTTGTACATGGATTGCTATTCAGAACGAGATTGCATATTTGAAAGAGGTGAGATACAGTACTTCGGTTGTAATCAGTAGTAAGACCATAGAAGTGGGAGATCGTACGGCTAAAGTAGAAATCTTAATGAAAAGTTTAGATGAAAAAACAATTCATGCAGTTTTATGGGTTAATGTTATTTATTTTAATCTAAAAACGAGAAGATCAGAGGTTCATCCCGAAGATATTAAAGAAACTTTCGGGAAATTTTATGTAGATTTAGAACAGAAAGATTTTCAGTCAAGATCTAAGTTTTTAAGATCTCAAAATGCCAAAAATTCGTAAGTCATGCAAAAAAAAATATTAGTAGTAGGAGGAAACGGTCAACTTGGAAACTGCATAAGAAAAATATCTCCAGATTTCGAACTGGAGTATGAATTTATATTTACAGATTCAACAACTTTAGACATTACAGACTCCAGTGCAGTTGAAAATTTTTTTGCAGATCATAAACCTGATTTTTGCATCAATGCATCAGCTTATACTGCAGTAGACTTGGCAGAAAAAGAAGAAGAGAAAGCCTTTGCTGTAAATGCTTTTGGAGTTGAAAATCTTGCAAAATCGTGTTCGGAATATAATGTAGTGCTTATTCACGTTTCTACCGACTATGTTTTTGATGGTGAAACCAATTTAGACTATTCGGAAGAAGATTTTACAAATCCTTTGGGCGTTTATGGTAAGTCTAAATTATTGGGAGAAGAACTCGCTTTAGAAAATAATCCCAAAACAGTTATCTTGAGAACATCATGGCTGTATTCGGAGTTCAATAAAAATTTCGTAAAAACCATGCTCAACTTGTTTTCTCAAAAAGATGAGCTGGGAATTGTGGCAGATCAGTTTGGTCAACCAACCAATGCAAACGATTTAGCCGAAGCTGTTATGATGATTGTTGAGAATCCAAATAAACAATTTGGTGTTTTCCATTTTTCAAACTATCCCGAAACATCTTGGTTTAGTTTTGCAAAAAAAATAGCAGAATTTTCTAATTCAACAGTTAAATTAAATCAGCTCACTACTGCACAATATCCGACACCTGCAAAAAGACCAGTTAGAAGTACCATGAGCTTGGATAAAATAGAGCGGATTTATAAAATAGAACCTAAACATTGGGAAAATAGCCTAGAAGATTGCATCCAAATACTATTAAATAATAATTAATATGACCTTTAAAAATATTTCAGTATGTCTGTTTTTTCTTTTGGGTTATTTTTTGCATGCCCAGAAAGTTTACCTTTCAAAAGTAGAAAAGACAAATGATAATAAAGAAAAACATTTTTTTCAGATTGATAAAAATAATTCTGCTGCTGAATATTTAGGCGAAATAGAAGTGCAGGGTTTTTCTAATGATGATTTTGCTGTTTTTACAAATATTTACAAAAAAGCAAAAGATATCGGAGCCAATTCTTTTGCCTATCAACCTTTTGAAACGATTGATGAAAAAAAGCAGCCTTTTAATCCGGCAAATTACAAAATCAAGCTTTATTATACCAGTAAAGAAGAACTTTCAAAGCCTTCAGACAGTATTTTTCTGTTTTCTTCATCTGTAAAACCACAAAAAATTAGGGTAAACAAAACCGAAATTATATTGCAGCCAAGATCTTTTGTGGCAGTTAAAACAATTCCGGGAGAAACATATGTAATCTCCACCAAAAAACTGTTGGGATCTACAATTAAAGTCTTAGGGCAGAGCCATTCTCCTGCACAATATTTTCAAATGTCATCAATTAGAGTTCGTTCGAATAATTATGGTGAACCTGGAATCAATCTAAAATCTGGTGATATTACTGTTTTAGACAGATCCTTCGGAGATTTTCTCCGAATGATATATTCTGAGAATAAATGACGAATAAATAATTTGGCTTTTCCGCACCTTAAATCTACCTCCATTTGGAGGTATTTTTATGTAATTACCTTTTATTTTCGGGCGTTTATTTATCCAATCTTAATACATTCCTAGCTTTCAGATAAAAAAAGCAA